>JBITAD010000323.1:0-13709 GCA_044439945.1 Blastopirellula sp. JB062 | reverse complement strand
GGCCGAGTCGCTCGGCGACTGATCCATCCCCCCAAGCGCAACGAGAAGTCCATGCGATCGATTCTGACCTGGCTCATCCTTTTCACGACGTTGACGGCGACGCCGCTTTCAACTGCGTTCGCCTGTCCGTTTTGCGCGGCGGTGTCGCAAACTTTTTCTGAAGAAATCGAATCGATGGACGTGGCGCTAATCGCCACGCTGGAAAACGTTCCGGCGGAAGCGCCCGATCCGAGCGTCGGCGGGGTGAAAGCGAATTTTGTGATTGCGCAAGTCATTAAAGGCAAAGTGCATCTGAAAGACGCCAAGTCGGTCGAGACGCTCTACTACGGCGAAGGACGGCGCGGACGCAAGTTTTTGATTCTTGGTTCGGATCCGACCAATTTGATGTGGTCGACGCCGACCCTGCTCGAAGATTCGACGGTCGATTACATCCTCGGCTCGGTCAAGCAACCCAAAGACGACTATCGCCGCCTGCTCTACTTTCAAAAGTTCTTAGAAGGGAAAGACGATCTGGCTTCGCGCGACGCATACGACGAATTCGCCAAAGCGCCGTACGATTGGTTGTTCTCGATCAAGCCTGACATGAACCATGACCAACTGATCGAATGGCTAAAAAATGACGATCTGCCGGCCAACCATCGTCGGCTTTACTTCACTATGCTGGGCGTTTGCGGCAGCAAAGCCGACCTGCCGTTTCTCGAATCGCTGCTAAGAAGCGAAGATCGCAAAAAAAAGGCGGGCCTCGACGCGCTGATCGGCTGTTATTTGACCCTGGGGGGCTCCGACGGCATGCCGCTGGTCGAAGAGTTGTTTCTCTCAGACAAAGAGGCCGAATACGCCGATACCTACGCCGCAATCATGGCGATTCGGTTTCATGGCACCGAGACCGACGTCATCCCCCGCGAACGTCTCCTGCAAGGCTTGCACTTGATGCTCGATCGTCCGTCGCTGGCCGACTTGGTGATCGTCGATTTGGCGCGTTGGGAAGATTGGTCGGTGATCGATCGATTGACGAAACTATTTAAAGAAGCGAACGACGAATCGAGTTGGGTTCGCGTGCCGGTCATCCGATACCTGATGGCTTGCCCGAAACCGGAAGCCAAAGAAGCCCTGGCCGAGCTTGAAAAAATTGATCCCGATGCGATGAAGCGGGCGCAAACCTTCTTCCCGTTCCGCAATTCGGGCGTTACTCCTTCTCGCGAAGCGGAGCAACAGTACGCCATGGCCGACAAAAAAGTGGGCGTACGACTCGTCTCGGCGACCGCCAGCGAAGAGTTGACGGCGGATCGAAAAGAAGGAGGCGCGGCCGCGAACGAAAACGAACCTGAAAACGTACAAAAAGAGTCGCCGCCGGCGATCGCGACCGACGAAGCGAAAGATGCGCCCGCCGATCCTGCGGCCGAAGCGAGAGGAGCCGAGCGTTTTGCGACGCGCGGCGATCGCTTGCTGGCCGATGCGATTCAAAATCCGCAGGCAGCCGAAGCTCCGAGCGCAAATCGAATCGTATTGGTCGCGGCGCCGCTGATCGTCGGCTTGTTGCTTGCGTTGGGGATGTGGCTCATTTTGCGGAGCCCTTATCAAGCTCCCAGCGCCTAAACCAGAACGAATCGATCGAATCGTCAACGAGGACGATTTTTCATTCCAGTAGGATACGGCATTTTATCTGAATCCATATTGAGCGACTCATGACCGCTACTTTAGATTCTCCACCCGCCCAAACGCCGGAAGTCGAGCCCGATTATGATCGTTATCGATCGATCAGCGGTCTTGCGGTCGGCGCGTTAATCGTCGGTTTGTTGAGCCTGTTGTCAATTCTGGCCGTAACGCTGTTGCCGTTGGCGGTGATCGGGGTCGCATTCGGTTTGTTTGCGATCCGCACGGTCGAGCGAAATCGAGATCTTGTGACTGGGCGCGGCGTGGCGATCGCCGGCGCCGCGTTAAGCGCGATTTCGCTAATTGTGAGCCCGAGCTGGTACTACTACGAAGAATACGTCAACATTCCGGACGGGTATGAAGTAATGGCGTTCGGCGCGTTGCAGCCAGACTTGGGCAGCACGGCGACCGTTCCCGAAAAAGCTTGGAAATATGACGGCAAACGGATTTTGGTCAACGGCTACGTTTATCCGCATGATCAAAAGGAAGGCTTGAACCGGTTTGTGCTAGTTCCGGACTTCGATACTTGCTGTTTCGGCGGGCAGCCGAAATTGACCGATATGATCGAAGTTCGCTTGCGCGAACCGTTGCGAGTTGATTGGTCGTACAACCGGCGTAAAATTGGTGGTACCTTAACAATCAATCGCAACTTACAAAAAATGAAAGACCTAACCGGGGTCTTTTACGAAATCGACGCCGACTACGTCAAGTAAGGCTTGGCGCCAGCGGCGGTCGTCACTCTTAGCAAGCCTATTGTATGACCTTCCGTCGCTCGATCGTCGCGTTCGTTCTATTGTTTTGCGCTGCCTGTACGCCCTCGACTCCGGAAGGGGTTCCCTACGCATCCAACATGACCGGGCTAAATCCCGTTGGTGAAGAGGGGGCGATTGAGAAAAATAACGCCGATGCGGCAAGCAGCGACCAGCCCCCCCCAAATGGTAAACAAACCGCGGCTGAAGAACCGATCGCCCCAGCTGTCGAAAAAGAAAACGAGAAAACGCCCGCTGCTCAAGAGGAGCCAAGCGAAGCTGAAGAGCCAACTGCGATGAAGTCGCCGGTTGAGCCCCCGAAGCCGTCGGTCGAAAATACTCCAACTGCGTCTGTCGCCGCGACTCCTTCCGATGGCTCAACCGCATCTGCCGCAACGTCGAAACCCGGATCGCCCCGAGCGTTGGAACCGGACAAAACGTTGCCTCGCAAGCCGGGCGTGCAAGATCTGACGTTTGACGACATCGCGTTCGAGATGGAGAAGGGAGATCCCTTTACGCGGTCGTTGTTGCCGCCGCGGATCGAAGAATTGGGGAACCAGAAAATCCGGATTCGCGGCTATATCTTGCCGAGCTTCGAATCGCGAGGGATCAAGCAGTTCGTCTTGGTGCGCGACAACATGGAATGCTGCTTCGGGCCAGGCGCCGCGCTTTACGACTGCATCTTGGTCGAAATGAAAGGTCCAGGCGTCGACTTCACCGTACGCCCGGTTACGGTCGAAGGAGTCTTTGAAATCGAAGAATACAAAGGCCCCGACGGCAAACATCTAGCGATCTATCGCATGGAAGGAGAGTCGGCCAAGTGACCCCGGTCGCGACGGCGGGCCTCTTCCGCAGTCTCGCTTCGTCAAGCGACTTGCGGAAATGACTTGTCGAATTGATCGCATGCTTGTCGCCGACTCGATCTCATCCGCCGACCGTCGCCGCGCGATCTCGGCAGCGAGCGCTAACGCTACGATCTGGGCGTTTGGCAACGGCGTGGTCAGCACCTCGTTGATCACTTTTTTAGCGCTCGAACTTGGCGCCAGTTCGGCCTTGGTTGCGATAATTCTCGCCGCGCCGCAACTTGCCGGCGCGCTGCGCTGGTTCGCCCCGCAGATCTTGGCCGGCTTTCGAGGGCATCGTCTCCCTTGCACGCTTTTCTATTTCGCTTCCGCCATGTTGTTGTTGCTGCTGCCGGCGACATCATGGCCCGGCGTATTGCCGAATCGGTCGTTGAGCCTGGCGGCGCTGGCGGCTTGTTGGTGCCTTTATCATTTGTGCGAATATCTCGGCACGATCTGCTTGTGGAGTTGGTTTGCGGCGATTATCCCGGGTCGCTATTACGGTCGTTTCACCGGCCGCCGCGAGTTTTGGCTGAACGTGGGGCGGTTGTTCGGCTTCGTCGTCGTCAGCGCGCTCGATTTGGGGTATCGCTGGCAATTTGTCGACGCGCCGCGATGGCCTTTGTTGTTGCTGCTGGCCACCAGCGGCGCACTGTTGATGGGAAGCGCGGTTTCGCCGCTGTTGGCGATGATCGACGTGCCGACTCGCTTTCGCGAAATACCTTTGCGCTCGGCAGGCGAAGCGCTCACGCACAGTCGCTCGCTGCGCCGCTTGTTGATCTACGGCATCTGTTTTTCGGCGGCCAACGGCGTCTCGGCCGCCCTCGGTTGGAGCTACGTTTATAAAGCGTTGGGCCTTTCGCTCGCCTTGGTGTTGGGGGGCCAAGCGGTCATGCGATTGGGCCAACCGGCCTTGGCGCCATGGTGCGGTCGAGTTGTCGATCGCTTCGGCTGTCGCCGATTGATGATCGTTTGTCAAGGAATCGTCGGGCTGGTTCCGCTACTTTACCTAGGGGGAGCATGGGGATATTTGGCCAGTTACGTAGCGCTGATCGCTTATGTCGGAATCAACGTTTCGCTGGCGTCGCTGATGATGCGAATCGCCGGCCCCAAACAAGCGGGGGCCAATATCAGCGTCTATTTCGGTCTGACTGGGGTCGTGTACGCCGTTTCGGTCTTGGTCGACGGCATGGCGGCCGATGCGTTTGTGCCTGAAACCGCGCGCAACGACCCAACCGCGTACGTTCCTTATTTTCTGACCGCTTGGGCACTGCGCTGGGGAGCGGCGATTCCCCTGTTCTTTTTGATCGAACCGCCGATTGACGCCAAGCCTCGCAGCGATTGTTGATCCCTGTTACGATCAAGCGGTTTAACGACGGCCTGTGCGAAAAGAACAGCCCAGCCCCTGCGAAGCGGAGAATCAGATGTCGTTGCCTGATTGGATCGGATATTGCACCAACGTGCACGCTGGCGCGAATCTAGCAGAGACCGAAGCGAATCTAGCCCAGCACGCGGTTCGCGTGCGCGAGCTGATCTCGCCGGGCGATCCGATGGGAGTCGGGCTTTGGCTTTCGGCGACGACCGCCCAACAATTGCGCGACGAGGCGCGGCTCGCGCGATTTCGCGAATTTCTGCAAGAGAACCAACTGACGCCGTACACGCTGAACGGGTTTCCGTACGGCAACTTTCATCAAGCGGTCGTCAAACATGCGGTTTACGAACCGACTTGGTGCGATCCGCTACGACTGCAATACACGCTTGACTTGGCGACGATTCTCGATCAGCTGCTGCCGCCGGGCGAAGAAGGAAGCATCTCGACGCTGCCGCTCGCTTGGGGCGATCCGCCGCTAAACGAAGAAAAATACGCCGCCGCCGTCGCCAATCTGGTTGCGCTGACGAACGAATTGGCAAAATTGGAAGAAGCGACCGGGCGTCTAATTTACGTCTGCATCGAGCCTGAACCGGGCTGCGCGATCGATACGACGACCGATATGATCGACTTTTTTCAGCGGCGTCTGTTTCCCGCAGGCGACCCGGCTCTTTTGAGCCGACATATCCGGGTCTGTCACGACGTTTGCCATGCGGCGGTGATGTGCGAAGACCAATCCGCAGTCTTATCGCAATATGCGGCGGCCGGGATCGGCGTCGGAAAAGTGCAGATTTCGTCGGCGATCGAAATCGACTTTGAATCGCTCGACAATGCCGAACGACAAGCGTCGATCCGGCAATTAAAGCAATTTGCGGAAGATCGATATTTGCATCAAACGACGGTGCAATCGCCAAGCGGCGCATGGCGGCGATACGACGACCTGCCCGATCTGCTCTCGCAGGCAGGCGATTCGCCGACCGGAACGTGGCGGATTCATTTTCACATGCCCATTTATCTTGACGCGTTCGGGTTGTTGGGGACGACGCAAAGTCAGATTCTCGACTTGCTCAGGCAGCGCGAACTGCTAGCGCCGATTAAACACTTTGAAGTCGAAACCTACGCCTGGACCGTGTTGCCCAATGAGCTGCGCCACGACGAACTGGCCGTAGGCATTGCGAAAGAGATCGATTGGCTAAAACGGCAAATGCGGTAACGATCGCTAATTGCAATTGGCCTTGGCGCCTAGTAGGCTGAAAGCGATTTCGCTTGGCTCGCGCCGGCGAAAACGGTCGTAAAAATATCGCTCGATCTTGCTCTATCGAGAAATAAAGGATTTTCGCCCTGATGACCGCCGATTCGCCTGCCGCCGGCAAGCAAGTCTCGCAAACTCTCGAAATCGAGATCGCCGGTTCGGATGCGCGAAAAATCAGCTATTTGCTCTATCTTCCGGCCGATTATCAGGCCGACGGTGCGGCGAAACCGCTCCTCTTATTTTTGCATGGCGCGGGCGAGCGAGGAAACGATCTGGAACTAGTCAAAAAGCATGGTCCGCCCAAGCTTGCTGTTGTCAAAAGCTTGCCGTTTATTGTCGTTTCGCCGCAATGTCCCACCGATCAGTGGTGGAACGCAGGCGAAAACTTAGAAGCGTTATCGCAACTTCTTAACGCGATTCAGGCACAATACGCCGTCGATCCGAAACAAATTTATTGCACCGGCTTGAGCATGGGAGGCTACGGCGTCTTGTCGTTGGTCGCGAAACATCCGTACAAATTCGCCGCGGCGATATCGATTTGCGGCGGAGGCGATCCCGCCCAAGCCGATCGCTTTCAATCGACGCCGCTTTGGGCGTTTCATGGCGATGCGGACGAGGTCGTGCCGCTCAAGCGAAGCGAAGAAATGATCGCCGCCGTCCAAGACGCCGGCGGCGACGCCAAGCTGACGATTTATCCTGGCGTAAAACATGACAGTTGGAGCGCAACCTATGACAATCCAGAAGTCTACGACTGGTTGCTCTCGCACGTATTGCGGCAGACGGAGTAAGATACGCAGCGTAACGAGCTTCTCGCGAGGCTGCCGAATCGCATGAGTTTCGCATCCATTAGACGGGGGAAAATAGATGTCCAACGATCCGAACGATCCTAATCACTCATCACCCAATCCGTTCGAGTCGCCCAGCCAGGGCGCCTTCGAGGCTTCGCATAGCGAGGGAGAAGCGGTCGCACAACGCACGTCGCTCGACTATTTCGGTCCTTTTTCTCAATTTTTCGAGCATTCGAATTGGACCACGAACATGCTGCTGCCCGCGCTCGTGCTGATCATTCCGATCTTGGGCGTGATGGTCGTGTGGGGATACATGTTCGAGGTAATCGCCCTGCAATTGACCGGCAAGGGAGAACGCCCTTATCAGGGATACTCGTTCGATCGTTTCGGCGAGCACTTGATGCGCGGTCTGTGGTTCTTTCTGGCGATGTTCTGTCTAGGCTTCGTGCTGTCGATTCCGCTGATCTTGGTCGTTTTCATCTTGCAGCTTGTCGCCCAAAATGCGGGCGGTTCGATCGGCGCGTTGCTCGGTTTGGCGATCTTCTTTATTCAATTCGGCGCCCAAATTTTGATCAATTTGGTGGCGATGCCGGCCATGATTCGGGTCGGCTTGTCAAAAGATTTTTCCGAAGCGTTTAAGTTCGACTTTATCCTCGACTTCGTTCAAAAAATGTGGATCGATCAGGTTCTGGTCAGTCTCTTTTTGGCGATTTCCGGCATGGTCGTTATTGCCATCGGTTTGGTCGCTTGCTGCATCGGCGTCTATCCGGCGGCAATCTTAATGATGTTCGTCGCGACGATGTTGAATATGCAGCTTTACCAGGTTTATTTGCATCGCGGCGGGCAAACCGTTCCGATCAACTTCTGATTCTGCTAGATGCGCATGACGCCGTGCGGTATCATGCTCGCTAACCTTTCGTCGTTTTAGTCGAGTCGCCGAGGTCGATGTTTATGCCTAACGTCACCCCCTGGATGCTGTTGGCCCAAGAAGGCGGCGGCAACGTTATGTTTTACTTGCTGCTGGGCGGCTTGTTCGCCCTGTTCGGCTTCGTATTTTTGATCGTCGTTTTGGCCTACGGACCGCTTTGGTTTCAGGCCTACATGTCGCAGGCGGGCGTCTCGCTGTTCGAGCTGATCGGCATGAGCTTTCGCCAGGTGAATAGCCGGGTGATCGTAAAAGCGAAGATCATGGCGTCGCAATCAGGGCTGAACATCAGTCGCCGCGACGGCATCAGTACGAAACGGCTTGAAGCCCATTATTTGGCGGGCGGTAACGTCATGGCGGTGATGCACGCGATCATTGCGGCGCAGCGGGCGCAAATCGCGCTCGACTTTGATCGCGCGGCGGCGATCGATTTGGCCGGCCGCGACGTCGTCGAGGCGGTCCGTACCAGCGTTTCGCCCAAGGTAATCGATTGTCCGGATCCTCGCCGCAGCGGCAAATCAACTTTGAGCGCCATCGCCAAAAACGGCATCGAACTGCGAGTTCGCGCCAAGGTAACGGTGCGTACTTCGCTTGAGCAATTGATCGGCGGCGCGACCGAAGAAACGGTCATCGCACGCGTCGGCGAGTGCATTATTTCGGCGATCGGCTCGAGCGCGACGCATACCCTTGTGCTCGAAAATCCTGATCTAATCACCCGCGCGGTCCTCGATCGCAATCTAGACGCGCAAACCGCCTATGCGATCGTTTCGATCGATATCGCCGATATCGACGTCGGCGAAAACATCGGCGCACGCTTGCAAAACGATCAGGCCGAAGCCGATACCCGCGTCGCCCGGGCGAAAGCCGAACAACGTCGCGCTGAAGCGGTCGCCACCGAGCAAGAGAATAAAGCGAAAGTCGTGTTGAATCGAGCCAAACTCGTATTGGCCGAAGCCGAAGTCCCCAAATCGATGGCCCACGCGTTTCGTTCAGGCAGTCTGCACGCTCAAGGAAATGGGCAAACGACCGATCCGCCTGGTCCGGCAGAATAAATCTAGAGCCTGTTTCAAAACCTCATTTCGGCTTCGATTTCCAGATTTCCGCGGTCTGCATCGGCGAGTCATAGAAGTTTCGCCTGCTTCGACCTCTTCGCATTTCGCCAAAATCCGAAAGTCTCGGGCATATAATCGGTTTTAAAACCGGCTCTAGGGAAGGCAGAGTTGACGCGCGGCAAGAAACGAAGCAGTATAGAGATTCATTCCTGAAGCGTTTCCTGCCATTACCCCCCATTTTCTGTCGGATATCAATATGAATCGTCTTTCTTTGGTCGCGCTTGCGCTGTCGGCAAGCTTTTTTTCGATTCTTGCGTCGCCAGCCCAAGCTGAACCGGGCGATGCCGCGCTTCGCGAATATCTTGCCGCCGAAACGGCCGCGCTGACCAATCAGCCGCTGGCCGGCATTACCACGCTGGAAGAATGGAAAGCGAAGCGGGGTGAATATTTCGATCTCTATAAAGAGATGCTCGGCCTGCAACCTTGGCCTGAAAAGACCGATCTCAAACTGACGACCACCGGCACGCTCGAGAAAGACGGAATCGTCGTCGAGAAGCTCCATTTTCAGTCGCGTCCCGGCTTGTACGTCACCGGCAATCTGTACCGACCGGCCAAAATCGAAAAACCGTTGCCGGCTATCTTGTACGTTTGCGGCCATGGCCGAGTCGTCGAAGACGGGGTCAGCTTGGGCAATAAAACCTATTATCAGCATCACGGCGCTTGGTTCGCGCGAAACGGCTTCGTCTGCTTGATGATCGACACGATTCAGCTCGGCGAGATCCAAGGGACTCACCACGGAACGCATAACAAAGGGATGTGGTGGTGGGTCAACCGCGGATACACCCCCGCCGGCGTCGAAGCTTGGAACTGCGTACGCGCGATAGACTTGCTGCAAGCTCGCGACGACGTCGACGGCGATCGAATCGGCGTGACCGGTCGGAGCGGCGGCGGCGCTTACAGTTGGTATATCGCGGCGCTTGACGAACGAGTGAAAGCTGCGGTTCCGGTCGCCGGCATCACCGATCTCGAAAACCACATCGTCGACGATTGCATCAACGGCCATTGCGACTGCATGTTTTGGGTCAATGGTCCGCGTTTCGATTTTCCGCTGCTGCCCGCCTTGATCGCGCCGCGTCCGCTGATGATCGCCAATACAGACACCGACCCGATCTTTCCGCTGGACGGAGTCACGCGTACATTTTTTGCGGCTCGCGAGATTTACAAGCTGTACGACGCGCAAAAGAATCTCGGCTTTTGCATCGTCGCCGGAGGCCATGCCGATACGCAACCGCTGCGCGTGCCGGCGTTTCATTGGCTATCGCAACATCTGAAAGGCAAATCGCCGTTGATCGAAGATGCGGCGACCCCGATGTTTGAACGAGCGGAACTAAAAGTTTTCGCTGAGTTGCCGAAAGACGAAAAGGTCACGAAAATCCACGAAACGTTTGTGCCTGCGGCTGCTCCGGCCAAAGCGCCCGCTTCGCAAGAAGATTGGAAAACGATGACCGCCGCTTGGCGAAAAGCGTTGCTCGAAAAATCTTTTTACGGCTGGCCGAAGCTCGAATCGGCGCCCAAGCTAAACAAAGTCGCCGCGACCAAGCTGGGCGAAGCCGCCGTAACGCAGTACGAGCTTGAGACGCAACCCGGCGTCGTTTTGCCGCTAATCGTGATCGACAACGGCGATAGCGAGACGACGAACTTGCGATTGATTAACGACGCCGAATGGCCGGCGGTCGAAGCGTTGACTGCGGCGATCGAAAGCGGCAAGCAGCCGAAAGAAGAAGCGGCGAAAGCGCTGCTGACGACCGCCGGTCGCCAGGTCTTGTTGGTGCAGCGCGGCGTCGGCCCGACGCAATGGGACCAAAACAAGGCGAATGAAAATCATATTCGCCGCCGCTTTTTGCAACTGGGACAAACGGTGGACGGAATGCGGGTATGGGACGCTCGCCGCGCGATTCAAGCGGTCGAGCAGATCGCTCCGAAAACCTCGTTAACGGTTTCCGGCGACGGCATCGACGCCGCCGTGGCGGTTTACGCTTCGATCTTTGAGCCGAGCGTGGCGCGATTGGTTGCGACCAACCTGCCTGCCGATCAGCGGCAAGGCCCGATCTTCTTGCATGTTCGCCGCTTTATGAACATGCCGGAAGCGGTCGCTATGGCGGCTGAGACGGCAGTGATCGAAGCTGACGCCGAAAGCGCTGACGCGATTCGTTACGCCCAAGAGGTCGGCAAACGGCTGAAATGGCCGGCCGACCGTGCGACTGCAAAATAGTCAGCCGACTTTATGCAGTTGCGGCGGCGACGTTCAGGCCGATATCGCAGGCCTGATAAAACGATTCGAGATGGAGTTGCTCGGTCGCCATGTGTTGATTTCGCTGACCGCACCCAAACGTGACGGTCGGCACGCCATGACGGAACAGCCAATTGGCGTCAAGTCCGCCGTTGGCGACGCTTAGTTCCGCCTGATGTCCTAAAGCGGCGAGCGTTTGTTGTGCGACCGTCACCGACGGTTCGTCAGACGATAGCAAAAAAGGTTCGTAGTCGAGACGTCCGGCGATCTCGACCGAACCTGATTGTCCTTCTTCGTTCTTTACCTCGGCGGCGGCTTCGCGAAACGCCGTTTCGATTTCCGCAACGATCTTCGACAAAAACTCGACGTCATGACTACGCGCTTCGGCGCGCAGTTTGACTCGATCGCAGACGACATTGGTCGCAGCGCCCCCTTCGATAACGCCGACATTGCTGGTACCTGATTGTTTTCGTTTTTTGATCGCGCCCAGCCAGCCGCCCCGATGCAACCGAGCGATCGCCAGCGATGCGATCGTGATTGCGCTGGCTCCGCGTTGCGGGGCGACTCCCGCATGACTGGCAATGCCGCTCACCTCGATCGACATCCGATATCCGCCGATCGCGCCGACGGTTAACTTGGCCGAAGATCCGCCGTCCCAGTTAAACGCGAGCTGCGGTTTTTTCAGCAAAGCCGTCCGCAAATTTTTCGCGCCATGCAAACCGATCTCTTCTTCGATCGTAAAAAGCAGAGTCAACGGCGGATGCGGAATTTGTTTGCGTAAAATTTGCGCGGCGGCATGCAGCACCACCGCCACGCCGGCGCGATCGTCGGCGCCCAAGCCGCGATCAAGCTCACGCGATTCTAAGCAATCTCCTCGCCGAATCGGCGTGCAGCCGACGCAGAGCGGAACCGTGTCCATATGCGCCATCAACAAACGGCGCGGCGCGTCTAGCGTGCCAGGGATATTTACGATCAGATTGCCGACTTCGGCGTCGGCGATCGGACCTTGCTTATGGGCGTTGTCGTAGCGAAACCAGCTTTTTTCGGCGCCGGCCGCTAACAGTTCGGATTCGATAAACTGCGCGACTAATTTTTCGCGTCCGCTAGCGCCCGGGATGGCCAGCAATTTTTTGACGAGTCGTAAAGCTTGCGTTCGGTTGGCGGCGAGCGTTGCCATCGGCAGTTCCATGTTGCGAAAGAGGGCGGCGGTCGACAAACTTCCGCCAAGTATAGTACTTTATGAGGGCGACGACTGTCTTCCCAGTTCCTCGGAACCGCCACGCTGGTAAGAAATGATGCGATTTTTTCTCGCGGGAATTATGCAAGGTTCGCACGTCGGCAGTCTGGTCCATCGCCAAGACTATCGCGAACAGTTGAAAGAGATCTTGCGACGGCACTTTCCGGGCGCCGACGTCTACGACCCTTGGGCCGACCATAGCGGATCGCTCGACTACTCGGACGACGTGGGCCGCGACGTTTTTTTAAAACATAATGCGATGTGCGGCGAGGTCGACGTGGTCGTCGCCTATATCCCTGAAGCATCGATGGGAACGGCGATCGAAATTTGGGAAGCCTATCGCGCCGGCAAAGTGGTGCTGATGATTAGCCCATTAAAGCATAACTGGGCCGTTAAATTTCTGAGCGACGCGATCTATCCGACGATGGAAGATTTTCTTCGCGAGTTGGAATTAGGGCATGTCAGCGAAATAATTGCGGCCGCGCAGCAAGCGAAATCGCAGGAATCCGATCCTCTTTAAGAATTTCGCGCGAACGTCGGCGCGGCGGCTGGGTTCTATGGAACGTCGCCGTCAGGCGTTAAACTGAAGAGTTTCCCACGTTTCCGCAGCCCGGCGCTGTTGCATGCTCGATAACGCTCCTGTACGCAAGCTAATCGTCAACGACCTGACCATTGAGGGTTACTCTCGGGCGGCCGTACAGTCGTATTGGCGAATTCCCGAGATGAAATTGCTGTTTGACCTAGGGCTGCAACCTTGGGATTTTATGGGAACGCCGACCTGCTTCGTCACGCATGCGCATCTCGACCATGTGGCGGCGCTGCCGGTTTACGTTTCGCGTCGGCGAATGATGAAGATGGACCCGCCCACCATCTATCTGCCGCAGTCGGCGGTGGGGCCGGTGCAGCAAGTGTTGGCCGCTTTTCAGCGGCTCGATCGAGGCCGAATGCCGTGCGAATTGATCGGCGTTTCGCCCGGCGACGAAATTGAACTGTCGCGCGAGTTGGTCGTCTCGGTCGTCGCCACCAAACATACCGTTCCTTCAGTCGGATACGTCGTTCGCCAACGTCGCCGGAAGCTGAAGCCTGAGTATCAAAAAATGTCGGGCGATCAGATCCGCGATATCCGCTTGTCAGGCGTCGAGGTGACTGATGAACATCGCGTGCCGAAGGTCGCCTATCTGGGCGATAGCCGTCCCGAAGCGATGGATGCGAATCCCGAATTTTACGAAGCCGAAACGTTAATCATGGAAATGACGTTTTTGGCGCCCGACCATCGTCGCGATAAAATTCAGAAGATGGGACATATCCATCTCGACGACGTCGTCCAACGACGCGATCGTTTTCAAAACAAGACGATCATCGCCGGGCACTTTAGCGTTCGATACAACGATCGCCAAATTAAAAACTACGTTGAAGAAAAGCTGCCCGACATGCTCGATGGGCGACTTCATTTGTGGCTGTGAACGGGAAACTAATATCTCCGGCCGCTTCGCATGCGCCGCGCAGCGTTTACGTACACGTGCCGTTCTGCCTTCGACGTTGCGGCTATTGC
>JBITAD010000322.1:2161-2997 GCA_044439945.1 Blastopirellula sp. JB062 | reverse complement strand
CAGCACCGTGGCGGTTTCTGGAATGGTAATAACGTTGCGGATCATAATATCGCCGACGGTCTTTTCGGGATCATTCAATAGCAGGCGTCGGGTCGGTACGACTCCTTTTAAGCAGTTGTCTTCGTCGACGACGTAGAAATAAATGATTCGCCCTTCCGGCGGCTTCTCGCGAATCGAGACAAGCGCATCTCCGATTTTTTGCGAGATGACCAAGCGAGCCGCATCGGTTCGCATGTGCTCCGATACCGGATCGTTCAAACGTCGCTCTACAGGGGTCGCATGTTGCATCAGCGTTCGTCTTTCTGTGGAGTCGCAGTCTGGGTTGTTTCTCTAGGTGAGGCGATCGCTCCGGGCACACTGATCCATGAACGAAAATTTCGGCCTCGTACCATCTCTCTAGATCGCTACTGAAGCTTGGCAGGCGTTCAGTGAGCAATGCACTTAGAAACAGGGTTGCCGCCAGCGGCAACGGCGCAGCGAGAGAAGTTAGACCTGCCAACTGCAGTAGAGGATTTGTAGAGAAAGAAGCGCTAGCGTCCTTTGCGAAACGCAACAGTGCGGGCCTGCCTGGGGAGTCGTTTGCCAAAAGGGGCAGTCGCAGGCGGCGAAAGAGGCAAGCGAAGAATTGCGGTTGATTTTCGCGACGCCCGAGCTTGGGTTGGATTGATATTGGGGCGGTTTTTGGCTGTCGGGGCGAGGCGGCTTCAGACTGGCGGGCGCCCCTTTACAGGTTGAATCGGGGGCCGAAAGCTGGGGGCGAATCCAAGAGGCGATTGATGCGTCATCACGATTGTGCGGCTCCGTCAGCAAGCCGACGGCGCCAATCGAGAGACTCA
>JBITAD010000322.1:0-2151 GCA_044439945.1 Blastopirellula sp. JB062 | reverse complement strand
AATTCGCAAGCACGAAGCTTCATTCGTGGTAGAGATGCCTGGCCTTGTTTAGTCGACCGATGCAAGGAAAGCGATTAGCCCATGGTAGGTATAAGCATACCAAAGGGCTGGCATATTTGACAACCAAGCTTTGACGACCGCGATCGGATAACGACGGGCTGGCCCGAAAATAAAAAAGCCCCTTTCGCACGATACGAAAGGGGCGGCGTTGCAAGTCGATAGGTTGGCGAAGCCTACTTGGCGTTGGCTTCTTTTTCTTTCAGGCGTTCGGCCACGACTTCTTCCTGGATGTTGGAAGGGGTCGGCTTGTAGCTGTCGAACTCCATGCTGAACGTGCCTTGGCCTTGTGTCATGCTGCGGAGAATCGTCGCGTAACCGAACATGCAGGAAAGCGGAATTTCGGCCGTGATGACCGTAGTTTCCCCGTTCGAGTCGGTTCCGGTGACCATGCCGCGGCGGGCGATGGCGTCGCCGGTGACGGGGCCTTGGAAATCTTCAGGCACTTCGATTTCGACCTTCATGATCGGCTCAAGCAAGGTTGGCTTCATTTTCATGAAGTTCTCGCGGAAACAGCCTTGAGCGCAAATGCGGAACGCCATTTCCGACGAGTCGACGTCGTGGTACGAACCGTCGGCCAAGATGACTTTCATGCCGACGATCGGGAACTCGGCGACGGGGCCTTTGGCCATGACGTCTTCAAAGCCTTTTTGAACGGCCGGAATGTATTCTTTGGGAATACGTCCTTGCGAAACCTTGTCTTCAAAGACGAAGCCTTCGCTGCCATCTTCGAGCGGTTCCATGGTACCGACGATGTGACCATATTGGCCGGAACCGCCGGTTTGCTTTTTGTGCTTGTAGTTGAACTCGACCGCCCGGGTCGGAGCTTCGCGATACGAAACTTTCGGCGGGCCGGTGACCACTTCGACCTTGTACTCGCGGCGGATCCGTTCGACGTACACGTCTAGGTGCAACTCGCCCATGCCTGCGATGATCGTTTCGTTCGTTTCTTCATCGGTAAAGACGTGGAAAGTCGGGTCTTCTTTGCGGAAGCGTTGCAAAGCTTTGCCCAACTTATCGCTGTCGTCGCGGCTTTTGGGGGCGACCGAAATCTTGATCACCGGAATCGGAACGTAGATGCTTTCGATCGAGCAGTAGTTTCGCTCGGATGCGTACGTATCGCCTGACGCGCAGTCGATGCCCATCACAGCGACGATATCGCCAGCGGTCGCGGTATCGATTTCTTCCCGTTTATCCGAGTGCATGCGGACGATCCGAGCGAAGCGATCGACTTTGCCCGTACGTTGATTGCTGTAGCCTTTGCCTTTTTCGATTTTGCCTTGATAGATTCGCATAAAGGTCAACTGACCGTACGGATCTTCGACAATTTTGAAGGCCATGCCGACGAACGGAGCGTCGTTATCGCACGAGAGCGGGATCAGCTTGTTCGGATCGTCGATATCTTTCGCCTTGTACTCAATTTCGAGCGGCGAAGGGAGATAGCGAGTCACTGCGTCAAGCAGCGGCTGAACGCATTTGTTCTTGTAGGCCGAGCCCATGAAGACCGGAGTAATGTTCAGGCCGACGACCGCGTCATGCGTGACCTTGTGAATCAGCTCGGTCGAAACTTCTTCTTCGGCCAGGAGCAATTCCATCAACTCGTCGCTATAAAGCGAGAGCGATTCGAGCATATGCTGACGAGCTTCCTGCGCCTTGCTGAGCAAGTCGGCCGGAATGTCGGCTTCGCGAATGGTTTCGCCTTGGGCGCCTTCGTTGTAGAGGGCCTTCATCTCGATCAGGTCGACGACCCCTTCCAGCTTGTCTTCCAAGCCGATCGGAATTTGATAAGGAATCGCATCGACCCCGAGCTTGTCGCGCATCTGCTGGACGACTTTGTCAGGATTGGCGCCGGTGCGGTCCATTTTGTTGATGAACGCCAAGCGCGGAACTTTGTAGCGTTTCATTTGGCGATCGACGGTGAGCGACTGGGCTTGAACGCCGCCGACCGAGCAAAGGACCAGAATCGCGCCATCGAGTACGCGAAGGCTACGCTCGACTTCGACCGTAAAGTCAACGTGGCCAGGCGTATCGATCAAGTTGATGGGGTGCCCTTTCCACTCGACGCTGGTCGCGGCGCTGGTGATGGTAATGCCG
>JBITAD010000321.1:0-3001 GCA_044439945.1 Blastopirellula sp. JB062 | reverse complement strand
GAATCGCTGCCGGATTGCCTGGAAGTGACGCACCGAAATCTGAACGACAACACGATCGCTGGAGTGCGTCACAAAACGTTGCCGGCGTTTAGCGTGCAGTACCATCCCGAAGCTTCAGCCGGCCCGCACGATAGCGAGTATTTATTCGATCGGTTTCGGCAGTTGGTCGATGGGCAGACCGCCTAGCGTCGCTTTCTGAAAAACGCGTGGCGGCCTCTTTGAACGTGCGAGCGGGGGTCAGTTTTGGCCCCCAGTTGCGGCGTAATCAGCCTGGTTGGGGGTTGGCTTGGCGACGCTTGATAGTGGCGGCAACGATTCTTCAAGCATCCCCTTGGCTTGGGGCCACATCAGCGCCGCTTCAATCATCATCCAAGCTTGCAAGATAAGCGTGCCGACGCTGAAGCCGAAAAGCAGGTATTTTTGGTTCCAATAAAAGCCGGTATCGCCCAGAAAGAACTCGCCTAGCCAAGCGAACTGCGGATATTTCTCGATAAACCAGGTCGTGTCGCCGTTAAACATATTCCAGAGCGTCGCAATCGCCGGCAAGACCAGCATTAAGCCCATCGGAGGAAGCGCGAACCAAACGGGCAACTGGCGACGCCAGAGATAGAAAATAGTGACCATCAGCGCCAACCCGGCCAGTAACTGATTGATGGCGCCAAACAGCGGCCAAAGCAGCATGCCGCCAGCGCCTGGCGAATTGCCGGCAAAAATCGCGACGAGCCCGCCAAGCCCCACGGCGATGCCGGTGGCGACGTATTTGTTGGACAGGGGCTGAGTGATCGCCGCTGACGCGAAGATCTCTTGCAAGACGTAGCGTTGCAACCGAGTCGCCGTGTCTAGCGTCGTGGCGGCGAAACTAGCCACCAGGACCGCCATGATACCGATCCCCATCCGCAAGGGGATGCCGATCGCGGTCAAAAAATTGGCGCCCCCCTCGACGAACGCGCCGACCATGGGGCCCAGCTTGTTAAAGTTCTTCCAGCCTGCCGTCGCGTCATACCGGGCTTCCCACGATGCCCGGCCGACAAGCTGCGTGCCGTCGGCGGCCGCGACCGCTTGATACGCCCCGTCGGCCGTCCTTTCGTAGCGTCCCATGCCGACCCCGGCGCAACAAGCCAAAATTACGACCACCGCCAAGGCGCCTTCTAGCAACATGGCGCCATATCCGACGTACTGGGCGTCTTTTTCGTTATCGACTTGTTTGCTGGAAGTTCCGCTACTGACCAAGCAATGGAAACCGCTGCAGGCGCCGCACGCGATCGTAATAAACAAAAACGGGAAAATCGGCGGAGCGTCGAGCGGAATATTGGTTGCGACCGCCGGAGCGCTGGCGAACAAATTGGCCGAACCAGTCAGCGAGGCGACCAGCAGACCTAGCCCTAGCAGCACCAACGCCAGAACCAGCTCGTGGCTATTGATGTAGTCGCGCGGCTGAAGCAATATCCAAACCGGCAATACCGAGGCGATAAAACAATAGATCAGCAGCAGAACCGTCCAGATCACCACCGCATTTCCATAGTATTGCCACCACGATGCGTCGGCCGGCAAGTCGGCAGGCGTCAGCAATTCGACGCCTAACAACTTCGTCAAATCGATCGGCAGCCAATAGACGCCGATCGCAATCGCGGCATACATCACCCCCAGTGCGATCAGAGACGGCCACAGCAGATTGCCCCCTTTGCGGCTGACGAAATAACCAATGCCGACCGCAATCGGTATCTCGACCCAGACGGAGAGAACCGATTGCGGATACTGCGCAAAAATGATGGCGATCACGAGGCCGAAAATTGCCAATACGACGGTCAATGCAAGCGCAAGTACCAGCAAAAAAAGCATTTTTGCCCGGGGGTTAATCAAGCGACCGGCGACTTCGCCGACCGTTTGCCCTCGATTCCGAAGCGAGACGACCAGCGCGCCGAAGTCGTGCACGGCGCCGATAAAGATCGAGCCGAAAACGACCCACAGCAGGGCAGGGAGCCAGCCCCAAAAAACGGCGATCGCCGGGCCGACAATCGGGCCGGTGCCGGCGATGCTGGTAAAATGGTGCCCAAAGACCACTTCGCGATTGGTCGGCACAAAGTCGACGTCGTCGCGCATTTCATGGCTGGGGGTGGTCGCTTCTTGATCGAGCCGAAAGATCTTGCGGCTCAACCAGCGACCATAGGTGTGGTAGGCGAGCAGAAACCCAATGAAAGAAAGCGCAGCAACGATTAACGTCGACATCGACGATCCAGGGGCTAGGGTGGGGGGAATAGAAGATAAATTTAATTTTAGCGCTAGATCGTACTCGATTACAGCGAACCTGCAACAAAGCGCGTCGCTTTCCCCTATTTTTTATGCCCAAACGGTGAGCAAACTCGCCGACATCCAGCCAGCCAATGACGAGAATGCGTGGGCATCAATCAGCAGGCGATCGGGCGCCGAGCGATTCCCCCCCTCGTTCCGCCCGGTCGTTTTTCATGCGACGCGTTTAATGAGGCGGCGCCGAATTGGGCGATTGCTCGCCGTCGCAATTTGCCGGCACGTCGCTGACCGGTTTCTGGGAGTGATTATCCGTGGGCGGGCAATTCGGATCGCAGCAATCTCCGTGCTCTTGCAGCATCGCCTCATACCGATTTTTGCAGCCGCGGCAATGGCGGAAGTGGGCTTGCATGCGTTGCATTTGGGCGGCGCTGAGCGAGCCTGTGTGATACGCCGGCATGTGGCTATGGCACTCGCTGCAAGTGATGCTCGCCTTTAGGGGCGCAGACATGTAGGCAGGACCCAGCCAGAGCACTGCACCGATCACCAAGAAGACCGAAAACAAGCTGCTAACGGTTTGAATGGCCAGCCGTCGCCGGCGGAGCGAAACGAGGTTCTTCGCGACCTCGGCCAATTCGCCGGCTCGACAAGGACGCCAAGATTCTGATTCGTGCTCATTCATGCGGTTGAATTCGCCCCGGGCGGTTTTGCGACAAGTAATCCGCCAATAATCGTATGCAATTCGGGACTTGAGGTT
>JBITAD010000320.1:689-3003 GCA_044439945.1 Blastopirellula sp. JB062 | reverse complement strand
AACGCTGGCGGCGAGTTGCCTTAAGTGCCACGGCGGCGAAAGCGTAAAGGCCGACTTTGATTTGGCGACCCGCGAGAACTTGCTCGCCTCGGGTTACGTCGAAGCGGGCGACGCTGAGAACAGCTATTTGTTAGCGTTGCTGCGTCACGAAGAAGAGCCGCATATGCCGTTACGGGCCGAGAAATTGTCGGACGAGAAAATTGCCCAGATCGCGCGGTGGATAGATTTGGGAGCGCCCTACGATAAGCCGTTGGCCGCCTCAACCGCAGAGGGGCGAAGCCTGGGCGAGCAACAGAGCGATTTCTGGTCGTTTCAACCGTTAGCCGCGATCGCGCCGCCTGACGTTTCGACCGAGTGGGCGCGAACGCCGATCGATCGTTTCGTGTGGGAGAAATTGCAAGCGCAAGGAATCGAGCCGAACCAACAAGCTGATCGTCGGACGTTGATTCGAAGGGCTTCCTTCGACTTGATCGGTCTGCCGCCGACGCCGGAGGAAGTCGCCGCGTTCGTCGCCGACAAAGATCCTAACGCTTACGAAAAGTTAATCGATCGCTTGCTCGCTTCGCCGCATTACGGCGAACGCTGGGCGCGGCATTGGATGGACGTGGCTCGCTTTGCCGAGTCGTTTGGTTACGAGCAGGATACTGATCGCCCTCACGCGTACCACTACCGTGATTTTTTGATTCGGGCGTTTAACGAGGATCTGCCGTTCGACAAGTTCGTCGCCTGGCAACTTGCGGGGGACGAGATCGCTCCCAAAAACGCGTTGGCTCAAATGGCGACCGGGTTCGTCGGCGCCGGCGCTTTTCCGACGCAACTGACCGAGGCGGAGTTCGAGCAGGCCCGGTATGACGAGTTAGATGATATCGTGGCGACGACCGGCACGGCGTTTCTCGGTTTGACGATCGGCTGCGCGCGGTGTCACGATCACAAGTTCGATCCGATCTCATCGGCCGATTATTATCGGATGGCTTCGACCTTTACGACGACGATTCGAAGTTTGGCCGAGATCGACGTGCCGACCGACGACGAGGCGAAAGCGGTGACGGTGCAAGTGAGCACGGAAGGAGGAAAGAAAATTCCGCACTTGGCCGACAGTCGCGGTTTTCCTCACTTTTATACGTCGACCCATTATTTAACGCGCGGCGACGTCGCCCAAAAAGGAGAAGTTGCGGAGTTCGGCTTTCCGGCCGTGCTAAGCGGCGGGCACGATCGCGATTATTGGCGCGCTGCGCAAGTCGAAACCGATTCGCCGCTAAGCTATCGTCGCAGCGCGCTGGCCAATTGGATGACCGATACCAAGTCGGGCGGGGGAGGCTTGTTGGCGCGGGTGATCGTCAACCGGTTGTGGCATCATCACTTCGGACGCGGGATCGTCGCGACTCCCAGCGACTTCGGCGTGCAGGGCGCGCCCCCTAGTCATCCGGCCATGCTCGATTGGTTGGCGGTCGATCTGGTCCATCATGGTTGGCGTCTGAAACGCATGCACAAGCAGATCATGATGAGCCAAGCGTATCGACAGTCGGCAGCGGCCGACGCCGAACAGTTGGCGGCCGATCCGCAAAACGTTTGGTTGTGGCGACATGCGCCGCGACGCCTGGAAGCGGAAGCCGTGCGCGACGCGATGTTGGCCGTTTCAGGGCAACTCGATACGACGATGTTCGGACCGGGGACGCTTGACGAAGGGATGAAACGTCGCAGCGTTTACTTCTTTATCAAGCGAAGCCGCTTGATTCCAACGATGATGCTGTATGACTGGCCCGAACATTTGGTCAGTATCGGCAGTCGAAGCGAAACGACGACCGCGCCGCAGGCGCTGGCGCTCATGAATAGCCCGCAGACGCGCGGATACGCACAAAGTTTCGCCCAGGGGCTCGCCTCGGGGACCAGCGACGCGCGGATTGCGTCCGCCTATCAAAAGGCGTTGCAGCGTGATCCTTCCGCCGCAGAGTTGAAAGCGGCTTCCGCTTTTTTAGCCGCCCAAGCGGCGCGTGACGGCGCCGCCGGCGAGCAAGAGGCGTGGGTTGATTTGTGCCAGGCGCTGTTTGGGCTGAACGAATTTATCTATATCGATTAAGCGGTGACCTTGATGCCTGAATACGAAACGATGCGGACGCGACGTCAATGGTTGGCTCGTTGCGGCGGAGGCGCCGGCTTGCTCGGTTTGGCGGCGCTGTTGCAAGACGAAGGGTTGTTGGCAGCCGATTCCGCCGCGGCGCTGAATCCCTTGGCGCCGAAAAAGTCGCACTTTTCGGCCAAGGCGAAGCGAGTGATTTGGATCTTCGTCAACGGCGGACCCAGCCATGTCGATACA
>JBITAD010000320.1:0-679 GCA_044439945.1 Blastopirellula sp. JB062 | reverse complement strand
AAGCCGGGGCTCGATAAATGGGCGGGCAAATCGCTCAAGGAGTTTGACGGCACATTTGAGAATACGACCGGTTTTTTTCAGCATCAGGTCGGCAAGTTGATGCCGTCGCCGTTCAAATTTCGGCCGCGCGGCGAGTCCGGCAAGATGGTTTCGGAGATCTTTCCGAAGCTGGGCGAGCATGTCGACAAGATGGCCTTTATTCATTCAGGCCACACCGAGTCGAACAATCATAGCCCGGCGCTATTTATGATGAACACCGGCATGGCGCGGATGGGATTTCCGGGCGTCGGATCGTGGGTCACCTATGGCTTAGGTAGCGAAAATCTCGACTTGCCCGGTTTTGTGGTCATGAGCGATCCGCTGGGGCGCGGGTTGCCGAAAGGGAGCGCTGCGAACTGGGGCGCCGCGTTTTTGCCAGGCGTTTATCAAGGGACGCATTTGCGCCCCAGCGGCGCGCCGATCGATAATCTTTCGCGTCCTGAAGCGCTGACGGACCAAGGGCAGCGCGCACAGTTGGATTTGTTGAAGAGCCTGAACCAGTCGCACTTTGAGCGGCATCCCTCCGAAAGCGAACTGGCCGCGAGGATCGAGAGTTTCGAGCTTGCGTATCGCATGCAATCGGCGGCGCCTGAAGCGATTGACATTTCGCAAGAGTCGGAACAGATCAGCAAGTTGTACG
>JBITAD010000319.1:0-3005 GCA_044439945.1 Blastopirellula sp. JB062 | reverse complement strand
CGATCTCCCGAACGTTTGCGAACCAAGCTGAACTCGCGGCTCGATTGTTCGCTGCGGGCGACCTTTTGATGGCGGTGTTGCAATCGGTCTGGCGCCAGAGCGACCGCGCGTTGCCGCTCGTTCGATTTCTTTTTCTTGACCGGCACGTCGTAGGTGTCGTTAAAAACGTCGTACAAGCTCGGCATTTGCGATTCGAGAAAGACCTCGCTTTCGGTCGGGCCGAAGCTCATCGCATCTTCAGTGCCTGCGACCAGGTCGTCGCCGTCGCCGACGCCTGAGTTGGCGGCGGCGCTGTCGATTTGATTGCCGCCGGAGCTTGGCATAAAGCCGGATAACGCGGTGACGGCTTGCTCTTTATCGACTAGCAGAAAGACGCAAACGCCCAGCAGCAGGGCGACGACGGTCGCCAACAGACCGGCGTTTTTCGGTACGCTGCGTTCGGTTCCTTCGGGAAACTTCCCTTGAATGCGATCCCAATAATTGCCGATCAGCCACCACAAGCCGACCACGGCGTAAATGGCGACGACCAGCGTCAGCGACGCTGCAATCTCAAAGACGAACGCAAAGCAGGTTAACGTCAGACTCAGACCTGACGACAAACGCAGCAAAGCCGGGTAACGCGAGAAGACCGCCGTCGAAATCATCAGATTGCGCAGCGCTAGCGAAGTTTGCAATTCCATCGTTTGCCCCAGCGACGGCGCCCAAACGCTGAACCCGGCTTCGATAAGCAAATGCAAGCCGAGCGCCGCCAGCAACGTTGCGACGACGCCAGCCGGCGGATTGCCGCTGGTCGACGCAGTGCGCGGCATGCACCGGTCCGCGCCGATCGAAATTGCCAACACGGCGAAGATCTCGGCCCAGTCCCACCAAGGGCCGAGTCCGCCGCGATATTGCGAAAGTTGAATCGCGATGACCGCCAGAGCAACCAGGATCCAATTAAGTCGTTCTAAGAACCGATCAGACACAGCGCCATTCCTCCTGACGTCGCTTGTTCCAGCGTGGTTGCAATTCGGCGGCGGCGGTTAAGGGGTCTAGTTTCAGCCACGGTTCGGCGGCGTGAGACGATGCCGCGAGCCCGCTTCCCGTCGAGTCGAGAACGATCGCCCGCGTTTCGTGAGCGAACGGCTCGGCTTGGCTGGTGCGGATGACAATGCGAAGCGCTTGACGCTGCCGCGGAACGGGCCGCGGACCATGCGACGGCTTGAGCCGCGCCATCGCGTCGTACATCTTGCGCCATGAAGAGGGAGACGCGTCGAGCGGGAAATATTGATCCCCCATCTCGATCGTGACCCGAATGTTTTGTTGACTTAACGCGTGGGCGACGCTCGCGCCGATGCGCAGCGCCCAATGGATCGTCGCGTCGGGCCCTTCGCCGAAGTGGTTCTCGGCCTGGCAATCGATCACGATGCCGACGTCAGTTTGAGCCGCGCCCTGACGTTCGCAGACGATCAGTCGATCGCAACGCGCCGTTTGCGCCCAATGCACGTTTCGCAACGAGTCGCCTTGACGATAAGGACGAGCCCCGATCCGTTCGCCCTCGTCCCCCGCGCGATGATCGCTAGGCGTAAACAATTGCTGGGCGGTTCCCGCCGGCAACGGCAACGCCGCCAGCGGATAAATTCGTGGGCGCACAATCAACGTCTCGGCCACTTCGCACGTTCGGTTCGCCTTCCACAGTCCGAAAGGAAACTCGGTGGTGATCAGCGGCGCGACTTGCGGGTACGCGCCGCGAATCTCAGGCTGAAACGGGAACGAAAAGCGACAAGTCGACCAGCCGGGAATTCGCGCTAGCGAGACGACCGCCGAATCGTCTTGCGAATCTTCGCCGAAAAAGCCCCGCTCCAGCGCCAAGCCCCAAACCGGAAACGGCCAGCGGTTGGCGACTTCGACATGCAAGGCGACGTCGGCGTTTTCTTCGCAACGCGCCGTCGAAAAGCGAATCTTGCAACCAATGCCGCGCAGCCCAAGCCAGGGCCAAGCGATGCCGATCATCAGCACGCCCACGATCGCCCCCACCAGCGTAAAGCCTTGCGGGGTGACGAAAAAACCGAGCACCAGCGACACGCACGCCGCCGAAATCAAAATGCCCAGCGGCGTTTTCAGCCAATAGACGTATCGATTCGCCCAAGGCGTATAGTCGCGAGTCAGCAGATCGCGCAGGGTGGTTTTGGGTTGGGTATTCATGCTCAAAGTGCGACCCTTGGTCCGCGCATGCGCAGTCAAAGACGACGCGTAACGCATGGAGACTACAAAGAGTGCCAGACGATGTTCGGGCAAGACGAAACAGCCGTTCCCCGCCCTGCACCGAACGATCTTAAAATCGTGTAGAACTCGACCGTTTACCCGAGAGTCGGCGGCCCGCGAGAATGCGCCGCACGGTGCGACGCATAGGCGCCGCGCGAAAGATCGACGGCGACCAATTCGGTCGAAGAACACGTTAGCGACGGCTCAATCGTCGAGGCGACCGCAATTTCTCGCCAAGCGTTTAACAACTTGCAGATCGCACAGTCGTCGACCGCGCCAAGTTCAAGCGTGGCGCCCGGCTCCTCGTTTTGAAGGGCGCCTGCTGTCGAACAACTTGGAAACTTTTCATGACCAGAGTTGCCGCTTTGGCAAGCGGGAGCTTGACCCTCGTGGCGACAGCATGAAGCGGTCGCAGGTCGCTCAAGCTCGGCATGACTGTGACAGCAACCATGCCCGTGATGCGCCATGCCCGGCAGCAGATGCAATCCCTCGGCCAACCCCCCTGCCAGAAGCAGAGAGAAAAGCTGCGTCGCAACGGCAAATTGGCGAAGGCGCTGATGCATTCTATGAGCGGTCAATAAAGGAAGTAGACGCTTTCATTTTGACCGGTCGTCTCTGGAGGTCAATCGACTTAACGTTAGAATTTGCAAAAGATTTGCGATATGCACCGCGATTGGTGCTGCCCTCGGTTTGGTTCTCGAACGAGGGGCGACGCCATCAAGAATCAGGGTTTTGCCGCACGATTCACGCAATCTCTAATT
>JBITAD010000318.1:0-3006 GCA_044439945.1 Blastopirellula sp. JB062 | reverse complement strand
GAAGCGGGATAACCTGGGGTCGGGCTCATCGGACCATAGGGCATCGCATACCCGCCGCCCATCATCGAAAAACCGCTCGGTGGACCATATGCCGGGGCCGCTTGAGGCGGATAGCCGGGGCCATACGGCGATTGAGCGCCGACTTGCGTCGAGAAAAGTGCGACAGCCGATAGGGCCGTCGACAGTATCAACTTTTTGGGCTTCATGTTCTTTGCTCGCACGCTACGACTGCCAAACGTGTTCATACTATGCGCCGGGACAATGCGGCGTGGACCGCAAGCATGAGGCGATATCAACTAATTACGGGTGCGACAAAAAGTTGATTTCGTCGCCAACGCTACTTGTTCGCCCATCGACGAACCAGCTCTACATCCCTTACGTAGAGTAGTTGTCCTGGACGTATTAGTGATGTCGGCGAAACGGCATGTAGCGATTAAGCAAAAGCATGCGGCCATCGTCATAAACCGTATTATCGCCCCCCCGTTTCCGAGCGGATGCCAAACCAGGGCAAATACGAAGACCTTGCGCGTCCCCCTCTACAGAAATCACGCCCGCCCGATTCTACCTATTTTAACGGCGACTATCCGACGCTTTCGTCAGTTCTAGCGGTGGGAACCAACGCAGCGAGAAGTCATACTAAGTTGCTGTGGTACCTTCTTTTCGATAAAGCCTATATGTCGACGCAAATCGCCGAATCTCGAACATTCGCCTCCGACCCGATCTCTCATGCTTATAGCCGGATAACGGGCCGCGGTTTGGGGCGTTTTATCGCCGAGCTTCCTAAAATCGAACGGTTTGAATCCGAGTTCAAAAACAAATCGGATCGCGAACTGCGCAAGTACAGCTTTGGCCTGCGTCATCGCGCGAAAAGCGGCGAGTCGCTAGCACGCATTTTGCCTGAGGCCTTTGCCTTGGTTCGCGAAGCAGGTCGGCGCACGATACGCATGCGTCATTACGACGTGCAGTTGATCGGCGGCATGATCATGTTTAACGGCGCTATTGCCGAGATGGAGACCGGCGAGGGAAAAACGCTTACGGCGACCCTGCCGATGTACTTGTACGCGTTACCCGGCAACGGCGCGCACTTGGCCACGGTCAACGACTATTTAGCCAAACGTGACGCCGAAATTATGGCTCCGCTCTATCAATTGCTGGGCATGTCAATCGGCGTCGTCGAGGGGCAGATGCAGTCGGACCAGCGTCGTAAGGCGTATTCCTGCGATATTACGTACGGCACTTCCAAAGAGTTTGGCTTCGACTTCCTGCGCGACCGGTTGCTAATTCGGCAAATTCGGGAGCAAGGTCTCGGCGTCCTCGGCGCCTTGATGTCGAAGGACGAAGAAAACAACGAACAGCCCGTCCAACGCGGCGCGTATTATTGCTTGGTCGATGAGGCCGACAGCGTATTAATCGACGACGCGCGTACGCCGTTGATCATTAGTTCGATTCCGGGCGAAGCGGAGCAACGTGCCGTCGCCTGCTATCGCTGGGCGGCGGAGATGGCGGAACAATTTGAAGAGGACGAAGAATTCGACTATCACCACGACAAAAAAATGGTCGAGTTGTCGGTCGAAGGTCGTCTGCTGGTTCGTCGCCTCGCGAAGCCGCCCGAACTCGATTCGGTCGGCCTGGTTGATCTGTACGACTATATCGAACGAGCGATCAAAGTTGCTCGAGATTTTCATCTCAATCAGCACTATGTCATTATCGACGGCGAAATCGTCATCGTCGACGAATCGACCGGCCGCCTGGCCGAAGGTCGCAAGTGGAGCGGCGGCATCCATCAAGCGATCGAAGCGAAAGAACAGGTCGAAGTGACCGTCGCCACGGGACAAGCGGCGCGAATCACCGTACAAGACATGTTTATTCGGTATCCGCACCTCGGCGGCATGACCGGTACCGCTTCGACCTCGACGGCCGAATTCAAAAAGATTTACAAAATCAACGTCATCCGCTGTCCTACCAACCGAAAGGTGCAAAGACAGATTTGGTCAGATCGGGTTTTTGGGACGGAAGAGGCCAAATGGGAAGCGATTATCGATGAGATTCGAGAGATTCATGCGATCGGTCGGCCGATTTTGATCGGCACCCGGACCATTGAAAAAAGCGAACACCTATCGAAATTGCTGGAGGCCGAGGGGATCGAGCACGAAGTTCTCAACGCTCGCCATGTCGCTATCGAAGCCGAAATCGTCGCCCGAGCCGGCGGACTTGGCAAAGTTACGGTCGCAACCAACATGGCCGGGCGCGGTACTGACATTAAATTGTCGCAAGAGGTCAAAGACCTGGGCGGTTTGCATGTCATATGTACCGAGTTGCATGATTCGGCGCGAATCGATCGCCAATTGGTCGGCCGCTGCGGCCGCCAAGGCGACCCCGGATCGGTACGGCAATATATGTCGCTTGATGACGACTGCCTGCGAATCGGGTATGGCCCAATCCGTTCGCAAAAGCTGGCGAAAGTCGGCGAAAAAGCGCGTGGCGAAGTGAACCATTACGCCGCGCTCTTCCGCAAAGCACAGCGAAAAATCGAACGCAAACACTTTGGAGATCGCAAAGTCTTGCTCTACCACGAAAAGATGCGTAAGAAAATGCACCGCGAAATGGGCCAAGATCCCTACCTAGACTCCCCAGACTAACGCTCTTCGCCTTCGATCGACTCGATTGGGAACGAAAACCTACCCCATTACGTCTTTATTATTTGGGCGAAAACCGTTTCTCGTTCGTATCCAAGTTCAATCGCCGCTAGTCGTTACGTTCGTCATGACCGGAATCATCCGTTTGATGAGCCCGACTTCTGAGGTTTACCTAAAGAACTAATTTGGATTTGAAATTCGTCGATTTCGGTTTTCGCTCTCCGTTGGTAAGGTGAGTAGTAGGATTCTAATGTTGGAACCCGCCCGCCGGGCTCCCAATCCCCTCATAAGCTTTTGATGAATCAACATACCGCTATGTCTTCCGAATCTTCCTCGGTCAATCCAGAGTCGCTCGAAAGCACCAAGCGCC
>JBITAD010000317.1:0-3025 GCA_044439945.1 Blastopirellula sp. JB062 | reverse complement strand
GTTTCGTGACGCCGATCGAAAGACCAGGCCGCGATTCCATGAGCTCATGCATCGCTTCTTTCGGAATCGACACGATCATCGACGCTTCGACCGCCTCGGCGTATTCGTCGCGAGCTTCGCCGTCTAGGATCGATAATTCGCCGAATAACTCGCCCGGCTCGATAAAGGCCAAGATTGACTGTTTGCCTTCAGGCGTCAAATGGCAGATTTTGACCCGTCCAGAAGCGAGCAAAAGTACCGAATCAGCCCTTTCGGCGGGCAAATAGATCGGAGATCGCTTTGAGAAACGGCGGACGCGCGAACAGGCGTCGAGTCGTTCGATTTCTGATGCGGTGAGCTGCTCGAAGATTCGGCAATTTTTGAAGTGCCAGAGTTTCTCGGTCATCGAGATCCCCAAAAAAGAACGACGGAAAAGCATCCCCTGAAGAAGGGGCCATCGAAAACGGGTGGATGAACCTTGGATTCCGTAAGGATCGATGCGGTTACGCCGATTTTGAAAATTGGCATAAAAAAAGACGCCTTCAATCAGGCGTCTTAAAAGCTACCCCCCGAGGACTCGAACCTCGAATGACAGTGCCAAAAACTGTAGTGTTACCATTACACCAGGGGGTAAAAATGTGAAGGAAGTATCTTAACCAACGATCCCCTGATCCGACAAGAGCCCCTCTTAATCGGCCAAAGAATCTCCATTACCTAGGAGATCGTCCGCAGGGCGTAGGTTCGTCATGGCAAATGATAATTGTTCCATTTCGATCGCCAAATCGACGCTGGAAACGGCTATTTCAGGCGGAAGGTGCAGCGTGATCGGGGCAAAATTTAAAATCCCAAAAATCCCTGCCGCTACGATTCTTTCGGCCACTTCTTGAGCCGCCGACGCCGGCGCCGCGATGATCGCCAAGCGAATATCGAATTCGACGACAATTTCAGGAAGATTAGAAATCGGGCGAATCTCGATCCCTTCCAAAATTCTTCCTTGTTTCGCCGGATCGGAGTCGACCGCGGCGACAATATCAAAACCCTGGCGACCGAAGCCGCGATGGCCTAGCAACGCGCGCCCCAGGTTGCCGACGCCCGCCAAAACGACAGGCCAAGAGTGATCGGTGCCGATGATCTGTTTAATCGCCGTCACCAACTCGCTGCAGCGATACCCGACGCCGGGATAGCCGAATTGACCGAAATGGGCGAGATCCTTACGCACCTGGGCGTCCGTAAAGCCGAGCAACTGCCCAAGCTGCGTGCTGCTGGTCGTGACTACTTCGTCACGTTGCAAGCGTTGCAGTTCACGCAAATACAGGCTAAGTCGGTTGACGACCGCTTTGGGGACGGCGTCTGCGGACGGTTTATTTTTGTCTTTCGGCTTATTCATCGCATCGGCGGATCCGTTCAATATCTCCTCTCTTACTCTATCGCGTTCGGTTCGTGCAAAGCAAGCCGAGGGAGGTCGACGCCCAGTGGAACGATCGCGGCGGCGAAATGGCGAATCGCCAGGACAATTGCGCCCCAAACAAGAACGAAAAAAGCCTCTGGATCAAAATGAGATCCAGAGGCTCCGGTACGGTATCGCGAGTATGCCGGGCTGGCGGTTTACTCGTCTAGCATGTCTTCGTGGCTGATGTAGATATTGCCGTTGTTGGTGTTGTAGAGCCAGCCATGATCGTCCGAGACGTCGCCCACGACGGGGTCGCTGGAGATCGTTTTCACGTCGGATTTGTTCGTAAACGAGTTGACCGGCAATTTCGACAAATAAGGTCCCAGTTCAGGGCTGCCCGTCGACGTGCCGTCGGCATTGGTTTTGATCAGCAGTTCGGCGAGCGTGCCGCTGGGCAATTCGCCTTCGTGTTGTGCGCGATAGAGCTGAATCTGCGAGCGCAACGTATGTAAATTAAATTTGACGCTGCTCGCCTTGGCGTCATCGGTGGAATCAGTGAACTGCGGAATCACCGTTGCGGCCAACACCGCCAGAATCACGACGACGATCAAAACTTCTATCAGCGTAAAACCAAGTCGTTTGGAATTGGTCATGGGGGATGTCTCCTGCAAACTAACTTGCCGCCCGGCAACATTAAGTGCGATTTTCTAACGCGGCGCGAAATTGCGTTCCGCTTCTTGTACTTACGTTACGACGCCCTCGCGTCAAGGATTTCGGACGGAATTCAAGCGGTCTTCTCTTAGATTTCGCCGTCTTGTCGCAATGTCGCGCCGGTTATGCGGTTTATGCCGTTTGCAATAGATCTAGGCAGAATGCGTGCGTCCTATCTTCGCCATTATTACAGGGCGCATTGAAAGATAAATTTTATCTAGACGTTCTATCTCAAGCCGATGACCTAGAGTGACGATAAGTTACGACATCCAGGTGATGCTTGGGATAACTGGGAAGTTTACATGCGACAGCATGCCGACCCGTTAAGCCCAATCGTCGCTTGGAGCGGTCGGAGGATTCTGCACGGATTTTTCGGATTTGAGGGCTAAGGACACGGCGAACGCTTCGCCAAACCAGGCCAGGCCCTTTGTCACACACACAGCGATTCTGTCAGCTAAGGAGAATTGGAAATGAGAGCGTTTCTTTGGGCGCCGATGCTTGCGGTATTGCTGACCGTAGGCTCGGTAACTACGGCTGAAGCAGGCTATTGCGGTCTGTTCAGCTTCCGCAACTGCTGCTGCTGCGAGCCCGTCAGCTACGAGTGCTGCAAGCAACAGTGCTACACGGTCAACAAGACCTGCAAAGAAGTACAGTACGAGAAGCAGGAAATCACCTGCTACAAGACTGTCTACGACAAGGTGATGGAAGATAAGACGATCGATTGCGTGCGTTACGAAAAAGAAACGCGCTACAAAGATTGCACCTACACCGTCTGCAAACCTGTCTACGAGACCAAAACCCGCACTTGCACCTACACGGTTTGCAAGCCGGTCTGGGAAACCAAGACCAAAGAGATCAACTACACGGTTTGCAAGCCGGTTTGGGAAACCAAGACCAAAGACATTTGCTACACCGTGTGCAAGCCGGTCTGGGAAACCAAAACCA
>JBITAD010000316.1:0-13935 GCA_044439945.1 Blastopirellula sp. JB062 | reverse complement strand
CCGACGTTCCAGTCGATGTTCTCGCACATCGCCAACGCGGCGCGAGTCATAGCCATGTCTTCTTTGTCTGGATCGCGATGGCGCATTTCAACATCAACTTTAGCGAACTTCTTGTAAAACTTATCAGGAACCTGCATCGGCGAGTGGGGCGTATTGAACGGCACGTAACAGAGAAACGGCTCATCTTGGTGTCGCTCGATGAAATCGATCGCACGGCTCGTGAGATCATCGACGATATAGCCGTCGCCCCGTATCAGCTCATTGTTTCGTTCTAGCAACGGATCAAAGTAATGCCCCCAATGCCCTGAACAAAAACCGCAGAAGCGGTCGAAGCCGCGCGCATTGGGATGATAAGGAAACTGCGTGCCGTTATGCCATTTGCCGAAAGCGGCGGTCGCATAACCGGCGTCGCGAAACGCTTCGACAAACGTTTGCTCGTCGGCGTTTAAACGCTCGGCGCCGGTCGAGACCCCTTTGACTCCGCACCGTGCATAAAATCGGCCGGTCAAAAATTCGGCGCGCGTCGGCGCGCACAGCCCGCAGACATAGAACCAATCGAAAGAGGCGCCTTGCTTGGCGATCGAGTCGATGTGCGGGGTCGCCAGGTTGGCGTTGCCATGAATGCTGAGATCGCCCCAGCCTTGGTCGTCGGCCAAAAAAACGACGACGTTCGGCGGCCGTTCGGCATGAGCAGTCGCGGCGGCGAACAAGACAAGTAGCGTGGCGACAATAGGGCGTGCGTTCATCGGCATGACATGTCGGCGGTCGAGAGGTAGGAAAGCGATATCGCCAGTCTAGACAATCGCGAACCCGATTGCACGTTTTCCGGCATTCCAGTTGCTTAACAATCAAGGCGTCGCCCCGAGGTTCAGACGCCCGGAATCGAACGAGCTGCTGACCTTCCCAAAAGTATTTCCAAAAATCGGAAAAACTGGTCTTGCGACGAATCTAGATTCCACGGTATTTACCTGCAGCCAACTTTGGGCGCCAGAAATCGGGCCCGAGGTTTGCTAGCAATCTTGTCGGAACAGCCCAAAAATTTGTGCGGATTGTGCAAAAGCTGATCTTGACGGGGTTAGGCAGAATCCGTATTTAACCCACCGCTACCGACAATCCAACGGAATCGTTCCGTTGGCCGACGAGATACGTTGAATCTCGTGACGGTGGGAGTAGGTGTCGATTTGCCGGATGTTGCGGGACGGAAAGCAAGTCGTACGTGGGGGGTAAAGATAAACAATGGGAAATGGAATTCCTCAGATGATTTGGCGGGCGGTTGGACGCCCCAATCATTTCAATCAGACAAGGAGAGTCGCGTTGAATTCCGCCGTGAAATCGTTGACGTATTGCCTGGTCGCGACCGCCTTGGCGTGGTCGACCGCTCAGGCGCAGGACTTTGGCAATCAGGCCGACCTGCAAAAACAGCAAGACATGCTTCGCGATGCTCGTCAGGCGATGCGGCGCGGCGAATTGGAGAAGGCGGAGTCGTTGATCAACGACGCTTCGCGATTCAAGACGCCGAACGATCCTCTGTATGATAAATTTCGCGATACGCCAGAAAAGGCGAAAGCGGCGCTTCAACAATTGCGTTTCGCCAAACGGCCGGGTCAGAACGAACTGACCGCCGCCATGCGAGGCAATCCGCAGCTCGAAGCCGAGACGTTGATCGGCAAGGCCCGCACCGCATTGGCCAACGGTCAATCGTTGGCCGCGGTTGAGCTGTATCATAAAGCCGCAAAACTTGACGTTCGGCTCGCCCCTGGCGCCTACGACGTTGAGAAGCTTCGCGAAGATCTGATCACCGCCGGCATTCAGCCGAGCATGCTGATGCCGCAAAACGAACCGACCCGAACTCCGCCGGTCGCCGGCGCCGCCGCGGTCGACAATCCGTACGCCGATCAATTTGGCGCCAACAGCTTTCAAGCGTCGGGGCCGGATGCCGCCAGAAAGGTCATGCTCGACGCGCGTCGAGAACTGGCTCGCGGAAACGTCGCCGTCGCCCGACGTCTGGCCGACCAAGCCGGCGCCATGGGCGTCGTCTTTCCTGCGGGGCAAGATTCGCCTAACAAAATCAACGACCTGATTCGCCGCACCGAAATCGTTTTCCAAACTCCGCCTGGCCCGCAAGCGGGCAAGATGTTCGCCGCCGTCATGCTAGAGCAAGCGGCTGGCCTGATCGCTTACGATCAACTGGGCGATGCGGAACGTTTGATTCGTCAGGCCGAACAATTGGGCGGCGACTACAGCGAAGCCCACTTTACGCCGGAGCAATTGAAAGGCGAAATCGCCCGACGTTCGCAAAACGTCGGCGCCATGCCTGCCGGCAACCTGCCGCCGGCCAACGTGCCCGCCGGCGCCTCGGCTCACGATCAACAACAAGCGGTGTTGGCTCAAGCGAAGGCCGCCATGGACGGGGGCAACTTGGCCGCCGCCGAAATGTACTTTGAACAAGCCAAAAATATTCGCGTCAATCCTCGCGACTATGTCGCCGGCGACTTGCGTCCTGAAATCATGATGATGGAAATGGACCGCGCTCGCGGAACCGTGCGTCAAGCTTCGGGCGAACAAACCGACGGGTTCGCCGGGACGCAAAGCATCTATCAGCCTGAATTCGACGACTCGCGCAACGTACCGGCCGGCGCCGCTCAAAACGCCGAATGGAACGCCGGCGGAGACCAGCCCGGCTATCAACTGTTGGGCGACGGCGAACTGGCGATGCGAATGGGAGACAAGGTCCGAGCTCGCCAAATGTTTGAAGCGGCTTGGAAGCACAAAGATTCGCTCGATCCGCAAAGCCGTCAGCGATTGCAAAACTACTTGCGATACGGCACGCAGCCGTTGGGCCAAGAGGTGCGACAAACCAGCAGCGCACAGTCGCCGCTCGAATCGGTCGACGCCGAACAGCAGGTCTTGCAGCGTCAATTGTTCGCTGAAGTGACTCGCGAGCAATCGAACGCTGATCGCATGCGAGAAAGCGATCCGAAGGGTGCGTTGGAACTGTTGGTAAACGTGCGGAAGCGAGTCGCCGACTCGGCCGTCGATTCAAAAATCAAAGATCAACTGCTGGCTCGGGTCGATCGCAGCACCGAAGGACTGAAGAACTATATCGAAGTCAATCGCGCTCAGATCGAACTGGACGAACAAAATCGCGCTATCGACGAGTCGATCCGCGAAAGCCGTCAAATCAAGGTCGAAGTCGAAGAACGTTTGGTGAAAATCACCGATCAGTTCAACGAACTGATGGACCAACTGCGATGGGAAGAAGCGGAAGTGTTGGCTCGCCAAGCGCGAGAGATCGCTCCGAACGAACCGATCGTGCAAAACATGTTGTGGAAAGCGACGACCGCTCGCCGGATGCACAACAACATGATGCTGAAAGAGAAAAAGGAAACCGGTTTCTGGACGGCGATGAACAACGTCGAAGAATCGGCCATCCCCTACGACGACTCGAACCCGATCACTTTCTCAGACGCTCGTCAGTGGAAAGAATTGACCGAGTCGCGTAAGAAGTACGACGCCCGGACGAGCCAAATGTCGGACGACGAGATCCGCATTCGCAAGGCGCTCAAGACGCCGGTCGACTTGAAGTTTAACAAGCAGCCGTTGCAAACGGTCGTCGATACGCTCGCCAGCGTCGTCGGCATCAACATCATCATTGACGAAGCGGGTCTGCGTAGCGAAGGGGTCACCCCGAGCCACGAGATCACCATTAATATGAACACGCCGGTTCGCTTGGAAAGCGCCTTGCTGCACATCCTGCAGCCGCTTCGCCTGGCCTACGTGATCGAAGGCGAAGCCCTCAAGATCACCGGCGAATCGTTCCGCAGTCGCAAGATGATCAATCAGACCTATCAGGTCGCCGATCTGGTCATTCCGATTCCGAACTTCATGCCCAGCTATAACCTCGGTTTGGCCGGCGCTTTGAAATCGGCCTACGAAACGATCGGGTACGGCGGCGTGCAATCGCTGCCGCCTGCCAATGGCATGTCGATGTTCGCCGGCGGCGCCGCCAATCCCAACGGCGAAGTCTTGGGGCAAAATTTGCCGCCAGGAATCATTCCGGGCATGGGCAGCGGTCAAGTTCAATCAGGTACGCCGCAAGGGGGCAATTTCGGTTTCCCCGGCATGAGCGGCCCCGGCGGCATGGGCGGCGGCGTCCAGCCCGACTTCGATTCGCTGATCCAATTGATCACCACGACCATCGAGCCTGAATCTTGGGAAGAATTGGGCGGTCCCGGCGCCGTTTCGCCCTTCGAGACGAACCTGAGCCTGGTCGTCAGCCAAACGCAAGAAGTGCATGACAAGATTGCCGACCTGCTCGAGCAGCTGCGTCGTCTGCAAGACTTGCAGGTAACGATCGAAGTTCGCTTTATCACGCTCAACGATAACTTCTTCGAGCGTATCGGCATCGACTTCGACCTGGACATCAAAGACAACACCAGCGGCATCGGCACCAACCGAGGCAGCGACGGCAGCCCGAGCATCACGATCGGTTTAGATCAAACGGGTAACCCGACGTCCGACCTTGACTTGTCGTTCTCGCAAAACAGCTTCGGCAACACGGTGCCGGCCATCGGCGGCTTGGGCGCCGCGGCCGGATCGATCGGCGGCAGCTTCGGCTTCGCCATGCTCAGCGATATCGAAGCGTTCTTCGTCATGCAGGCCGCTCAAAGCGACTTGCGGTCGAACGTGATGCAAGCTCCGAAAGTGACGTTGTTCAACGGTCAAACGGCGTTCGTTACCGACTCGACGCAACGTCCGTTCGTCACCAGCGTAACGCCGGTGGTCGGCGACTTCGCCGCCGCTCAGCAGCCGGTCATCGTCGTGCTCAACGAAGGCACCTCGCTGACGGTTCAAGCGGTCGTCTCGGCCGATCGTCGCTTCGTTCGCTTGACCTTGGTTCCGATGTTCAGCCAAATCGGCGAAGTCGAAGAGTTCACCTTCGAGGGAACGACGACCTCGCGTACCGATTCGACGGTCGAAGACCCGGATTCGGCCGACGGCGGTACCACCAACGAGGAAGAAGAAGAGCAAAACACCGGTACTACGGTTCAACAGCCCGAATTCTCGATCATCACGGTTACCACCACGGTGAGCGTGCCTGACGGCGGAACGGTCTTGTTGGGCGGCATCAAACGTCTGAGCGAAGAACGTCGCGAAGCGGGCGTGCCGGTCGTAAGCAAACTTCCGTATATCAACCGCTTGTTCCGCAACGTCGGCATCGGTCGATCGACGCAAAGCCTGATGATGATGGTCACGCCGCGTATCATCATTCAGGAAGAAGAAGAAGAAAAACTCGGCTTAGGCGATCTTGGCAACTAGCCGACGAAAATTGTAAGAAGCGTGACCTCCGGCCGCCGTTAGTCGTACTCTTGCAGTACGACTACGGCGGCGTCTTTTTGCGCGGTACGAATTTGGTGTAAACTAAACCCCTGGGGGAACTAGTCTCGCGATCGCCCGCTCAGCTGGCGATCGACTTTTTCTATAAGGGCGACAACATGGCGAAATTCGTAATCGTATTGGCGGCTCTCTTCGGCTTAACCGGGGTCGCCGCCGGCGCTCTCGGCGACCATTCGTTGCAGACCTATCTGGCCGAGGCCCAGGTCATCGACGTCGAAAAGCCGAAAGAACGCCTGCAAATCGGCGTCCGGTATCAGATGTACCACGCCGCGGCGCTGCTCGGCGTCGGCGTGTTGTTGTTGGCCAGCGATCGCGGACGCATCGCCGCTTTTCTGGCGGCCTTGTTCTTTTCGGCCGGCATCATCGCGTTTTCCGGCATGTTATACGCCTTAGCGTTCACGCAGAACGAAGCGTTGGCCATGGTCGTCCCCTTCGGCGGCATGGCTTATTTAATCGGCTGGGCGCTGTTGATCATCGCCGGGCTGCAAGCGCGGCCGCACGGATCCGAAGACTAGCCCCCCGGAGCCGGAGATGCCAAACGCAAAGTCGCTGTTTTGGATCTTGATCGGGATCGTCGCCGGCGTCCTCGTCGGTTCGATCGTCAATCTGATGATCGTGATGACCTCGTTTCTCTTCTACGTTCCGCCGGACGATCTTGATTGGAACGATCAGGCGGCCGTCGCTCAATTTATCGGCGCTCTGCCGGTTGGCGCTTTTTTGTTCGCGCTGGCCGCGCACGCCGCTCATAGTTTCGTCGCCGGCTGGGTCGCGGCGGCGATCGCTCGCCCTTACCGGTTTACGGCGGCCGTTATCGTCGGCGGACTTACGCTGGTCGGCGGCATCCTCAATCTCAATCAAATCCCGCACCCCAACTGGTTCGGTTACGTCGATTTATCGCTTTATTTGCCTTTGGCGATCGCCGGCGCTTGCCTGGCGAAAGAGAAGAAAGCCGCCAGAAAAGCGGCGCCGCAGCCATCGGCGTAAAATGTTTGATTGTTTAAAACTGCTGCCGGAGCCATTGTTCGAGATCGAATTTCAATCGCCCTTTCTCCATTTCGCGGGCTAGCGATTGATTCGCTTTCTTGACCAATTTCGGTTCGTAGGCGTCGATTTTTTCGGCAACTTTGCCGCGCAGTTCGTGGCCAAGCTTTTCGATCAGTTGCCCGTTGGCGGCGCCGACCCGTTGCAACTCGAAGTGCGCAAGGGTCATATCGGCCGCGGCGACTTGCGGGCGAAGTTCGCCAGAGGGGATCGGTCCGAGCGTATTCCATTTCAATTGCGTCTCGCAGTCGAGTGTGATTCGGATCGCCGCGTCGGCGACTGCCGAAACCCCAAGCAGACGCACCCCTTGCGCCCATTCTTGCAGTTCCGCTTCGGCCGTCAGTTTGACCAGCAGATGCAAACGCGTCGTGATTTTGTCACCCTGCATCTCGATCGACTCGACCTCTACCTCGATATCTTCCGCCGGTCGTAAGATTTGCACGTGATACCGTTTCCACGTGCCGTTATTGACCAATTTTTTACGACGTTCGATCCGAAAGTCTTTAAAGCTGCCGCGAAATTTCAGCCCGCGAGTAAACGCTTTTTGCCCGCCCCAATCGCGCTGATCGCGATATTCGGTCGGAATGTTTTCGAGAGCGATCCATTTGGCGACGCCTGACAGAAAAGCGTGCGAATCGGCGTAAGCCGGCGCCGCTAGCAACAGGGGCAAGAGAGGGGCCAGATTTCGTAACAACGACATAAAAACGTCCCGAATAGGCGAAGCATTGTTCTTACTACCCTATGTCGGGACGTTGGGTTCGACAAATCGACGAAGGTATCGATTATTCGTGCGGAAAGGTCATTCGCCACGGATCGAGCGCCTGGGTCAGGTCGTCCGCCGCAATTTCGCCCTGCTCTTGGGCCAGTTCGCGAATCGTTTTGCCCGATTTAAACGCTTCTTTCGCCATGGCGGCCGCTTTGTCGTAGCCGATCAGCGGGTTTAAGCTGGTGCACATCGACAAGCTTTGCTCGACCGAGGCGTTGCACGCTTCTTCGTTGGCGGTTAGACCGTCGCTGCAAAATTCGACGAACGCCTCGCACGACGACGCCAGCAAGCGGACGCTTTCCAGCGTCGTTTGCCCCATCACCGGCATCATAATGTTTAACTGAAAGTTGCCGCCGGCGGCGCCGCTCATCGTGATCGCCCCGTCATTGCCGATCACCCGAGCGCAGACCTGCATCATGCTTTCGCACATCACCGGGTTCACCTTGCCCGGCATGATCGAACTGCCAGGCTGACGATCTGGCAGCGTGACTTCAAAAAAGCCGCAACGCGGTCCGCTGCCGAGCCAACGGATGTTGTTCGAGACGTTAAAGAGCGTATTGGCGATCGTTTTCAGCACGCCGTGGCATTGCACCAAACCGTCGCGCTGGGCGTTCGCTTCAAAATGGTTCACCGCTTCGACGAACGGAATTCCGGTCCCTTCGGCCAGCTCGGCGGCGACGCGCTTGGCGAACTCCGGGTGCGTGTTAATCCCGGTGCCGACGGCGGTGCCGCCTACCGGCAGCTCAAGCACCGAATCTTGTGCGACTCGGGCGCGCTCGATCGACAACTCGATCTGCCGCGCGAATCCGCCGAACTCTTGCCCCAATCGCAGCGGCGTGGCGTCCATCAGATGGGTGCGGCCGATTTTGATAATCTTGTCCCACTCCATCGCGCGTTTCGAGAGCGATTCGTGCAGTTTTTCCAGCGCCGGCAGCAGATGGTTTTCGATCTGCATCGCCACCGCAACGTGGATCGCCGTGGGAAACGTGTCGTTGGTGCTTTGCCCCATGTTGACGTGGTCGTTGGGGTGCACCGTTTTTTGCGAGCCGAAACGATCGTCGCCCAAGATCTCGATCGCGCGGTTGCTGATCACTTCGTTCACGTTCATGTTGCTCGAAGTGCCCGAGCCGGTCTGAAAAACGTCGATCGGAAATTCGCCGTCCAACTTCCCTTCGCGCACTTCAATCGCAGCGCTGAGCAGCGCCGTCACTTGCTCGTCGGACAGCGGATTTTTGCCGGTTCCGGTCAGCTTGCCCAGGTCGCGGTTGGCGACGGCGCAAGCATGTTTGACCCAACCCATCGCATGAATCAACGCCGGCGGCAACGTCCAGCCCGAGATCGGAAAGTTTTCGACGGCACGCTGCGTTTGAGCGCCGTAGTAAGCCTTCGCGGGGACTTGAACGTCCCCCATCGAATCTTTTTCAAGACGAAATTCGGACATGTCGGCAGATTTCCAAATGTTGGTGCGAGAGAGCCGGGCGACGAGAAAACTCGGCCTAATCCTCGTCATCTTACCGTTGCCGACCCGAGCCGAAAACCGGCGGTTTTCTATTTGCTTCGCGCCCCGTAAGCGATCGCCGTTTTGGTCGCGACGTCAGGCCGAACCCATGCCGAAAGTTGCCCGAGCGCCTCAAAAAAATCTTTCGCCATCTTGGCCGCCGCGGCCGGGTAGCGTTCGCGACGATCTTGATAGCGAAACGAAAATTCGGCGGCCGTCACCGGTCCCGCTTGGCCGTCGGTCCAAATAAGCAACGCGACCTCCGCTTCGACTTGTTCCTCTTTTTTCTCGCCGAACACCATCTCGGCCCCGCGATAGATCCGCTCATGCGCCTGAAAATCGTTGACGACGACTAGCGGAATCTCTTTTCGCTTTTTCTCGCTCCAAGCAAGTTGTTTTAAACCCGGAAACCATCGCGCCGCCGCCGCAACGTCGTCTGGAGTCGCGCGGCCCATTTTGACTTCGGCCGTGCAACTGTGCGAAAAGCGGCTATGCTGCAACAACGCTCGCCCCGGCCCGCGAGAGAGCAAGACCAAGTCTTCTTCCAACTTCTGTTTTTGCGACAGCTTTTCGACCGCCGCTACTTCGGCGCCGGCGGCGACGTAACGATCGACGCTGCGCACCTTCAGCGTGTATTGCGTCTTGTCGTCTCCGATTTTTTGGCGCCGCCGCAGCACGTGCCCATGTTGCACCAGCAACTCAAGATCGGGCGTATCCAAAAACGCGATCTCACGTTCGTCGACCAGTTGCAGCGGAGTCGCCGCGGCCGCTTCGCGCGAGTTGCCATAGGCGAAATAGCAAAGGTCGCTCCAAAACTGGGCGGCGCCTTCGTCGACGTTCTCGAACTTTTTAGCGTCGAGCATCACCTTGTATTCGCGCGAGGTGAGCGGCGTTTTTTTCATGACGGAACTCTCGTGGGCTGGAAATATGTATTTACGCGCGAGCGATCGGAAACGTAAGCGTCTCGGCCAGCGAATGGGCGCCGCTGCGAACCATCAACAGTCGATCAAGTCCCAGCGCCGTGCCGCTGCACGCAGGCAAACCATGCTGCATGGCGGCCAACAATCGGCTCGTTTCAGGCAGCGGGTACTTGCCGTCCGCTTGTCGGTTTTGATTATTGGTCGCGTTTCGCGCTCGCAAACGCTGGGGGTCTAGCAACTCGTGATACCCGTTGGCCAGTTCGACCCCGCCGGCGTACAACTCAAAACGTTCGGCAATCGGCGGCTGGCCGGGGCGAACTTGGGCCAGCGCCGCTTGCGACGCGGGATAGTCATACACGATCGTCGGGCCAGACGCGCCCAAGTTCGGTTCGACCAACTCGGTCAACAGCATGTCGAGCGGCAAGTCGCGATCGGCCGGGTCATGCGACTGCGGCAAGGCGATATTGCGCTCGGCGGCGATCTCAATCAGACGGCTCGGAGCGGCGGTATGCGGATTGACGCCCACGTATCGCTCAAACGCCGCGGCGAAAGTCAGCATTTCGACGGCGCCCCCCAACGTCTCGCGGGCCAAGTCGGCTAGCAACTGTCGGCCGGCGGCGTAGTCGTCGCCGACCCGATACCATTCGACCATCGTAAATTCGACATTGTGCCGCGACCCCGTCTCGCCTCCGCGAAACGCTTTGCCAATCTGGAAAATCGCCTCGGCGCCCGCCGCCAACAAACGTTTCATGCCGAATTCGGGCGACGTTTGCAGCCAAAGCCGTTCCCCTTGGTCAGGACGCCGGGGATCGGAAAAAAGGGTGACTCCAAGCGGGTCCAAGTGACGGTCGATCACGCTATCGTGAGAGAGGAGAGGCGTTTCGACTTCCAAAAAATCGCGCGTTAAAAAAAACTGCCGAACTTGCTGTAACAACTCGCTGCGCAGGCGAAGCGTCTCCAGCGAGCAGGTCGGGCGCCAGTCGTCGGCAGCGTTCAAAGCGTCGGGCGTCATCGGCAGTTCATCAACAGTCGTAAAGCGTCAGCGGCAACGATTCCCTCTAACTTACCGGAAAACCGCCTCGTTAACTGCGGGCGAACCGCCGATGCGCTGCCAAACTAGCTCCGTTTCTCCGCACTTCGCCCACCAAGACACACAGCATAATGAACGCGAAAATGTCATGATAATGTGCTCAAAAAAATGGGCCCGGTGCGCTGCAAATCGATGCATATTCCTTGCTAACTGAGCGCTAAAATCGAAATTCTTGCGAAAAATAAGGCGTTAACGGATAGGAGACCGCTCAAAGACCGTCGAGATGCTGGAATATAGTGTGTGCACAAAAATGTTTTTATTGAGTGCGAATCGTGCTATGTTGGATAGCAGCGTTTGCGAATATCGTTATCCCGTAGAAGTCCGGCTGATCTGCTCGCCTGGGCCGGCCGCTCTGACGCCCCCTCTCCAGTACGAAGAGACTCGTTCGATGATTCGATTGTCTGCTATTGCCGCTATTGTCCTCGCCTGGCTCGTTGTCGGAATCGCCCCTGGCCAGGCTGAAGATTCGTTTTCGCTCGATCGGTTGCGGGCCGATCGTAAAGAGGCCGCCCAGCGTGAGCGGCGGGTTATTTTCAACAATGACGGCAACGAGCCGATCTACCTTTGCGAAGACGACACGCCCCAAGAGTTGCTGCGTCATCGAACGGCCCCTTTAGCCGATACGCATGTCGATACCATCTTTTACTGCACCTGGAGCAGCGGCTTTGGAATGTTTACGCACGACACCAAAGAGGGCCATCTGTTTAAAACCAAAGAAGGCTTGTTCTCCAAAAATCGGATTGAATCGATGTTGGCCGCCGGTACCGATCCGCTGCAGGTCATGGTCGATTTCGGAAAGCGGAACGACATCGAAATCTTTTGGTCGTTTAGCATGAACGACACGCACGACGCCGGCCAGTCGGGCTACGGCCCCATTATGTTGCGAGCCAATCCTTTAAAGCTGGAGCATCCTGACTGGCTGCTGGGGACTCCCAAAAAACGCCCGAAGTTCGGCGGTTGGAGTGCGGTCGATTACGCTCGCCCCGAGATCCGCGATCTAACGGTCGCCTATGTCGAAGAGGTTTGCCGGAACTATGACGTCAATGGGATCGAGCTCGACTTCTTTCGGCATCCTGTCTTTTTCAAAAGAGCCGCTCAGACCGGAACGCCGTGTAATGAAGAAGAACGCGCGTTGATGACCGAAATGCTGCGGCGCATTCGAACCGTCACCGAAGTCGAGGGGCAAAAGCGAAAAAAGCCCATTCTGCTGACGGTGCGCGTGCCTGATTCGGTCGAATATTGCCGCGATTGCGGGCTCGATATCGAGAATTGGCTTTCTGAAGGTTGGATCGACATGATGACGGTATCGGGGTATTACCGGCTAAACCCTTGGGAAACGTCAGTTCGACTGGGCGCCAAGTACGGCGTGCCGGTTTATCCTTCGCTCGACGAATCGCGCGTTCGAGATAAAGACGCGAAAAGAGCGCGGATGACGGTCGAAGCCTATCGCGGCCGCGCGTTGGCGGCTCGACAAGCAGGCATGGCGGGGCTCAATTTGTTCAACTCTTTTAATCCGCACGCGGCCATTTGGAGAGAGTTGGGCGATACTGAGGCGCTCGCCAAAAGTGATCACGATTATTTCGCCAGCATTCGCGGAGTGGGGGCCGCGGCTGGCGGCGCTTTGCCGCATCGCGATTATCAAAATGTCGCCACCCTCAATCCGAAGGCGCCGCTGACAATCACCTCGGGCAAGTCTCAGATCGTCAGTTTCTACGCCGGAGTCGACTATCAAAAGCTGAAGACGGACGTTGCGCCAGAGATTACGTTGCTTCTGCAGTTCGATGGTCAGCCGCCTAGCGATACGATCGTCAAATTGAACGGAGCGACGCTCAAGTCGTCGCTCGCCGAAGAGGGCTCGCTGGCATGCTCCGTTAAGCCGAAGCAGCTCAAAGCGGGTGAAAACCGAGTCGTCGTTTCTCTTCCCGGCAAAAATGCGTCGGCAAAATGGACCGATCTACGCTGCAAGGTCCGCTTCGAACCGAAACAATAAAGCCCGATCGCCGGCCTGTGCGGCTTGCTGTCGCCGCCCCCTGACCCAACGCACGGCGATCGCACGAGAAGTCATTTTTTCCAGCAACAGTTCCAGACGGTAGTCGTCGTCGGTTATTACTAGGCGTTTGTTCTTCAGAAGGCTCGGGCTCGTTCTTCTCGTTCGGCTGAAGTCGACATCGGCGCGTCTTTTCCGATTCGACCTCATCGCATCTCGCCAAAATCAGAAAATCTCGGGCACGAAAGCGGTTTTGAGACCAGCTCTAGGCAATTCCAGGTATTACGAAGCTGGCATTGGCAATTAATCAATTTTTTGCTGGCTTGAGTTCGTCTCCATATCGCCGGACATTTGAGATCCGGATTTCACCAACTTGGCCAAAGAAGTGGCCAAACCCTTTGAAGTTAAAAGCGCCTCCCAGTTTCGCCCAGCCATTGATTCGAGAGATGATGCTGAATTGCGCGTTGTGTTCGCGATTGTTGACGAGCTTTCGTCCGTCGGGGCTCTGCATCTTCCAGATCAGCGTGCCGTCTAAAAATAGTTCGTGCAAATCTTGTGCGTAGTTGTACTGCCAGGCAACATGATGCCATTCCGTGTCGCGGATCGCGGTATTTTTCGGATCTCCCACGATGCCTTGGGGGCGATGCCAGGGATGTAGATCCATCAAGGCTTGATTCGGTTGGGCGCCGCAAAAATGTACGCCAGGCGCCATGCTGTTATCAGGTGAATTGATATCAGAAAGATAAAGTTCCCAGACGCCTTTCGCGGTTGTGTCGTACGTGCCGCAGATGTGTCCAAAATGGAATGGCTTCCCGTTTTCGGCAAATCCGAGGAAGGATCCGCCTCGCCGAACCCATGCTTCGACAGTCCATTCTTGGGGGCAAGTTTTCAAATCCAGTTTCGCATTACCCTTGGTCGAGGTCACCCAGCCGTGTTCTCCGTGTCCTGTGTCTTGCGGGAAGCGACCTTCGCGCCCTGGCCAAGAGACGCGTCTGTCGCCTCCCATGTTCGTCCAAGTAAGGGCGAGTTCTTCGTCTCCCATTATGTCAGATACGATTCGGCCGTTCGGTCCTTGCCAGTTATATAAGACGACTGTTTGAGCATCTGGTTCAAGGGTTCGAATCTCTGAGGGCAATACCTTCAGGGTGAGCGTAGCTTCATGCTTAAGACCGCTGGCATCGGTCGCTTCAATGCGGAATGTCGCATTCTCGGCATTAGCAGGAGTTCCTTGCAGTT
>JBITAD010000315.1:0-3046 GCA_044439945.1 Blastopirellula sp. JB062 | reverse complement strand
GCCTATCACGTGCGGGGTCAAGCCGATCCGTTTACGGAGCTTTTCAATCAGCCCCACCCAAACGAATCTTGCGAAAACCGCGAGTCCGCGGCGGTCACGCCGCAGGTTTTTACGCTACTTAACAGCGACATGATCACCGACCGGTCGATCGCTTTAGCTTGTCGACTTGCGGAATCGAAGACGTCGCTTACCGAGCGAGTCGACGCGGCGTTCCGGTTAGTCCTGGGACGCAGCGCATCGAAACAAGAGCGCGAAAGACTATCCCGGTACGTCAACGACATGCGTCAGCATCATTCGCAACACGCGCCGTCCCCGCCCCAATATCCCGTGGCAATCACGCGCTCGCTGGTCGAAGAGTTTTCTGGCGAGCCGTTTGAGTATGTCGAGATCTTACCCGTCTTTGAAAATTACGAACCTGATCTTAAGCCGGCGGAAGTATCGGCGGAGACGCGCGCGTTAGCCGATCTTTGCTTGCTGCTGCTTAATTCCAACGAGTTCATTTACGTCGACTGACGTTTGTGCAGCCGCGAAAGGAAATATTCACGTGATCGCTTCGTCCATGACTCGCCGCCAAGCCTTGTATGGATTGGGCGCTTCGTTAGGAAGCGTCGCCTTCTCGTCGTTACTAAATGCGTCAGACGCGGCGTCCGCCGGAGACGCTTCGCCGCTTGTGCCGAAACGACCGATGCTGCCTGCCAAAGCGAAGAACGTGATCATGCTCTTCATGGAAGGGGGACCAGGTCACATGGACACTTTCGATCCCAAGCCGGAACTCGCTCGACGGCACAAGCAAGAATCGAAACTGAATGCTGGCCAAGAGAAAGGCTTCAAATTTTTCGTCGGCAGCCCTTTCAAATTCCGAAAGATAGGCGAAGCCGGCATCGAAATGTGCGACCAGTGGCAATTCCTGTCAGATCCGTATGTGGCGAACGAACTTTGCAATTTTCGCGGTTGTCAGGCCGAATCGTTAAATCACCCCGAGGCGCTGTTTCATATCAATACAGGCAGTCGGCTCGGCGGCGATCCCGGGCTCGGCGCCTGGGCGACTTACGGACTAGGAACCGAAAACCAGAATCTGCCGGGCTACGTCGTGATGACTGAGTTGGCGCTGCCGCAAGGAGGCCCAGGCAATTGGACCAACGGCTTTTTACCTCCTCACTTTCAAGGGACGCGACTTCGTCCCGAAGGTTCGCCGATACTTGATTTGGCTCCGCCTGCATACAAAACGCCGCAACATCAACGACGCACGTTAGACGAGTTGGCCCGACTAAACGCGAGTTATCACGACGCTCTGGGCGTAGAAGACAAACGCCTGTCAGCACGCATGGAAAGCTACGAACTCGCCTATCGAATGCAGGCCGAAGTGCCGCAAGTGATGGACCTTTCGCAAGAATCCGCGGCGACCGTTGAGATGTACGGTTTGAACCGCACTGAAACGAAAACCTTCGGAAGACAATGCTTGATGGCGCGACGTTTAGTCGAAAGCGGCGTTCGATTCGTGCAAATCTTCAGCGGCGGCTGGGATAGTCATGACTATCTGGAAAGAGGTCATTCGTCGCGCATCAAAAGCGTCGACCAGCCGATGGCTGCCCTGTTGCGCGATCTGAAGCGACGCGGTTTGTTGGATGAGACGCTTGTTATCTGGACCGGCGAATTCGGCCGAACTCCGGACAACAACAAACGGGGCGGAGTCTACTCGTTAGGACGCGGTCACAACAACCAAGCGATGACCATGCTGCTGGCCGGCGGCGGCGTTCGCCCCGGGATTGCGGGAGCGACCGACGAGTTCGGCTCGGCGGCAGTCGAGTGCGTCCATCCGATCCGGGATCTGCACGTTACGCTGCTGCACCTGCTCGGTTTGGATGACAACAAACTGACCTACTTTCATGCGGGAAGATTCAAGCAACTCAGTCAATTTGGGGGCAAGGTGATCCCAGAACTCATAGCCTAACCGCTGGCTCGACAAGGCCAGCAGACAATCAATGGCCAATTGTCCACGCTCAATCGTGAGGACGGAAATGCAATCAAGCGTGTCGCATTTCTACAATTTTCAAACCAATCAAGACAATTAACCGCAATTTAAAACTTTTTATCTCCCACAGTTCACTGCCTCGATACGATGAATCGTATTGGCAAACGTTTTTTCCTTGACTTGGCGACCTATGTCGCTGTCGCAAAACAACAACCTTCAAGCGGCCCCGACAAACCGTTCGACCGTTTGGCAAGCCTGAAACGCAGCGGAGGGACTTTTCAGCAATTTGCAGTTTATGAGCCCTTCGAGAACTCTCATCCCCTTTTCTAATTAGTCGTTCTAATCGTTGGAGGAAATCGTCTAATGTCTATTCAGAGACGTCCAAAAGCATTTACGTTGGTCGAACTGTTGGTCGTGATCGCCATCATCGGCGTCTTGATCGCCCTCTTGCTGCCTGCCGTGCAACAAGCGCGCGAAGCGGCCAGACGTATGCAGTGCGCAAACAATTTAAAGCAATTAGCGCTCGGATTTCACAACCACCACGACACGTTCGGTCAATTTCCGCCCGCGTTCCGCGAAGATATCGACATCGATAGCAACGAACCGAACTGGGGCTGGGGCGCGTTCATCTCTCCGTTCATCGAAAACGGCAATGCCATGGAAGCGATGAATTTTCCACAAGGTACCGCCTTGGAGGCGATTAGCGACGCCAACATGCGTCCTATCATGGAACAGCAAGTCGCGGCTTTTCTCTGTCCGAGCGACGCCAACGACGGGATCAACGACGTTCGCAAGGCGAGCCCTGGCCAGATCTCGACCGCCTTGTCCAATTATTCCGGCAACCTGACGCACGAGCGTTATAACTACAAGCAGTGGGGGTCGGAATCTTGGAAAGTGCAAACCGGCATTATGGCCGCTGGCAAGTCCACCGTGGCGCAACGGCTGGCCGAACGGCTGCCCCTCGACCAATTTCCCCGGAGCGTGCACCTGCGCGGCGATCTCTTCCGCCGCCTGATCGTCAACGGTCGCGCCGACCTGGGCGTGGAACTTACCGACGAGGCGCTGGCGCAGCTG
>JBITAD010000314.1:0-3054 GCA_044439945.1 Blastopirellula sp. JB062 | reverse complement strand
CGGGGTGTTGAAACTGCTCCCACTGCTCGTCGGTCAAGACTTCGCGAATGGCGTTCATGTCGCCTGCCAATCCCGTAATCGGCAGCAAATCCCATTTGTGACTGCCGGGTATATACTGGACGCAACCGTTCTCGCAATCGGCGTCATCCAATCCGATCCAGCAAGTCAGATGCGCCATCGGTTTGGTCCGCGTCCAATAAGAATAATCTTGATGCCAAGCGACGACCCCGCCATGATTCGACGGTTTACAAAAAAGTTGGTCATGCCAGAAACGCACCTTGCCGTCTAATAGCTGCTCGGCGGCGGCGACGAAAGCCGGCGACCATAACACGTCATGAAACCCCGCCGAAACGCGCCAAGCGCCCAACGCGTGGAAGAGGACCGTGTCAGGCGTCGCCGACTCGTTCGTGTGATACTCGTACCACAGTTCTCTCCCGTCATGGTCAGGCTGAAAAAAAGATTCTAACTCGGCTCTCAACTGTTCCACTTGATCGTCATCTAAAATCTTGACGCCGCTCAAATAGCCATGTTCATGAAAAAATGCGACCTGCTGGTCCGTAAGCCGATAGTCGACGCCGGCCCCGTCGCGTCGAAAGGTTGTCGAAAACGGCGCGTGACGTTGCGAAAGATCTTCTGCCATATTCAAAAATCCAATCGAGCGTTAACAGGAACGAAGCGACAACAAGATCCTCGTTTTCCCCTTTACGAAAGCAAAAATCAAGTCAGAACGTTCCACCCTAGATTGATTCCGCCGTTAAGATAGTTACCCTAAGACGAAGATTATCCGCTCTTGACCTACTTTCGCCGTGAGTTTCGCCCATGCCCAAAGTCGCACTTCCGCTGTTGCTCCTCGCTTTCTTTCCGCTCGCCGCCAACGCATCTCAGCCTGAACGAGAATTGTTGTGGCCCGCTGGCGCTCCCGGCGCTAAAGGAGACGCTGACGACGACAAGCCGACGATTACCATTTATCAAGCCGACGGCGAGGACAAAACCGGTTGCGGGGTCGTGGTCTTGCCTGGTGGCGGTTATGGCCATTTGGCGACCGGACATGAAGGCGTTGACATAGCGAAATGGTTGAATTCCTTCGGCGTTTCGGCGTTCGTCGTCGAATATCGTCATCGAGGACGCGGCTACGGGCATCCCGCGCCGCTGCAAGACGCCCAACGAGCCATTCGTACGGTTCGCCAGCGTGCCGACCAACTCGGATTAGATCCCGACAAAATCGGCATCATCGGCTTCTCGGCCGGCGGCCACCTAGCGTCGACGGCGGCCACCCACTTCGACGCGGGCGACCCCAAAGCGAAAGACCCAGTCGAGCGCGTCTCGAGCCGGCCGAGCTTTGCGATTCTTTGCTATCCCGTCATCGCGCTCGATCAGCCGTTCACGCATTTCGGTTCGCAAAAAAACTTGCTCGGAGAAAACCCGGACAAGCAACTGCTAAAGAGTCTTTCCAACGAATTGCAGGTCACGTCGGAAACGCCTCCCACCTTTCTATTTCATACTAGCGAAGATACCGGCGTACGCCCCGAAAACAGCATCGTTTTCTATCAGGCCTTACAAAAGGCGAAGGTCCCCGCCGAACTGCATATCTTCGCCAAAGGACGGCATGGGGTCGGGCTGGCAGCCAAGATTCCCGGCACGTCCGACTGGCCCAACCGCTGTCAGGCTTGGCTCGCCGTCCAAGGCATGCTGACCGAGAAAGAGGATGGCAATCATTAATTTTCCGTAAGCGCGCCAGGGAGGCTTTGTCTGCCAAGACAGGCCTCCCTGTTTTACGGCTCTTTCTCGAATGAGCGACGCCATCGCCCGATCCTCAGAATCGGTACAACCCCTTTCTTTGCGATTTGACCGCAATAAGCCAATCTTTATTCAGCCGTTTCGACGGCTCGCTTTGCGCAAACTGGTCGGCGCAACCTAAACTTCGAAGCGACGTCGTCCCCTTCGATATTTTCGCGTCGCAAAGCATTCATACCGCATGGCTACCGCAAAGCCCATTCTCGACCAGTCCTTGAGCGACATCGTTACGTATAACCCGATGTGTGCGTCGCTCGATAACACGCTAGAAGAACTGCTAGAGCAGGTCTACGTCGTCGGATTTCATCACTGGCCTGTCGTCGACGAAGAACAACACGTCGTCGGCATTATTTCGGATGAAGACGTCGTAAGAACCGCCGCCGCCCGTCAGTCGGCGAATATGTCGCAACGATTTCAAGATAACTCCGGTCCCATCCGAACGGCCGACTTCATGTCGCCCAAAGTCCATACGATTTCTTACGATCTTCCGATCTCGGCGGCGCTGCGTCAGATGTTAGAAAATGACGTCAGTTCTTTGCCGGTGACAGAAGACGATCGACTTTCGGCCATGGTGACGGCGGCCGATTTTTTACGCGAATTTTCTTATACCGATCACGACGCCGGCCGTGCCGCCGTTATGAACTATCTCGATCGCATGCCGGTGCTGCTCCCTTGCGATATCAGCATCGAAGCGGCGAAATTCACCTGTCAGGCCGAAGGCGCCGCATATGCCGTGGTGATGAACGGCGACTTTCCGCTAGGCGTGATCTCGCGTCGCGATATTCGTCGCGCAAAGAGCCGAGATCTAGCGCGAGTGATGTATCTCAATGAGCCTGCGAAATCAATCCGAGCAAGCGATATCATTCGCGAATCGCACTTTATCGCGCCTAGCGAATCCATTCGCAGCGCCGCCCAAACGATGCATGACATGCAACTTCAAGCGTTGGTCGTCGCCACGCGTCAAAACGAACTCGTCGGCGTTTTGACGCAAGAGCACGTCATGCAAGCGATGCTCTGACGCTGTTCTTCGAGACGTTCCCAATAGCGGCCCCTGGCTAGTTGCCGGCGGTCAATAGCTTATGCCGTTCCAGCTCTAGCGGAAAATCAGCGTAGGTTCGCAAACTGAGCGCTTTGGCGCTCATCACGCGAACGCGCGGCGTATTTCCTTTGGCAGGGCGACTGATTCGTTTTTCCTCCAAATCGGTACGTTTTTCACGACGCGCCAGATTTGCTTTCCAATCTTGAACGTCTAGATCGGAA
>JBITAD010000313.1:0-3055 GCA_044439945.1 Blastopirellula sp. JB062 | reverse complement strand
AAGAGCCGGTTTTATTGCAAGCGACCGAGGAAGCGACGGAACTGCAAAATTGGCGGTTAAACGACGGGGAGATTTTGAGTTGCGAGCCGCTGCCGATGGAATCGGACGATGCGGCGGAATTCGCCACGTATGAATTGCGTTTGCCGCCCGGGACGCAATTGCCGGCGACGTTAACGACTGAACTGTCGCGGTCCGCAACGCAACAGGCGACGCCTATTTTGGTTTCGGCGCCGCTGATCGCAGCCCAAACGAATCGTTTAGACGTCGCAGCGCCTGGCGCTTGGCAACTGACCGTCGGCGACGCTTTTCCGCTCTCGCCGATCTATGAAGAGAGTTTGATCGGCGACGACGAATTGCAGGTCCGACGATTTCGATATCTTGCGATTGACGTTTCGCGCGATGCCGAATCGGCCGGTCGGCCAAGCTTGCGAATAGAACGACGACCGGTCGATATGGCCCCCTATGCCGAATCAGCCGACTTGCGTTACGAATTGCGTCGAGATGCGATCTTGGCGGACGCACAGTATCGTTTTATCGCGGCGAGCGACGGAAAACTGCGATTTCAACTTCCGCCGAACTGTTCGTTGTTGGCGATCCAGGTTAATGATCGTCCGGTTGCGGCGACAGTCGTTTCCGATCACATCTACGAAGTTTCCGTCAACGGCGGGGCCCAGACGCAAGAATGCTCGTTACGGTACGAGACTCCTCCCCCCCGCTTTTCCTTGCTTCGCCCTTTTCATTTGCAACGACCTCAAGAGAATTTTGACGTGTTGCAAACGGAAGTAAGCGTCTCGTCTGAGCAATTAGTTTTTTTCGTTTGGGAGAAGTCGTTATCGTCTCATTTGCGGCAGATGTTTTTGCATGGCCTTTGTCAGCCGCAACATACGCAGCCCCAAGACCATGCCGAGACGATCGCCGACAACGAAAGCACGATCCGGGCGGTTGATCCGAAGCAGATCGCTTCTTTGGGATATGCCTGCTTGGGCGTTTCGTTTTTGATCGGCTGGTTAGTGCCGGGGCGGCGGATTCGCTTGTTGGCGGTCGCCCTGGCGATCGCTTTAGCGACGGTCGTTTTGCCGACTACCTTAGCGCCGTTGACCGCGGGCATTTTGCAAGGGCTTGTCGCCGGCGCTATCGTTCGTTGGTTCGTCAATTCTTGGAGCGTTTCCGAATCGATCGAGTCGTCGGGCATCGGTTCCGCCGTCGGCGCAATTTTAATGCTGACGACGCTATTGCCTGGATCGCCGGCCTATGGGCAATCTCCGGCGGCGGCGAAAGAAAAACCGACCGTCTACACGATTTGGATTCCGGTCGATGAAGAGAAGCAGCCGACAGGCGACGTTTACTTGCCGCAGACCTTGTACGACTATTTGTTTTCAGCCGCAGAAAATCCGATCTACGTCGCGAAACCAGTCGACGTGACCGCGGTCTCTTGGAGGATTTCGCCGCCTGGCGCCAATTTGCCGGAGACGTTCGGCGTGGCCGGCGTGTTCGACGCGACGTCGGCGATCAACGGGGCGTCGCTCGAATTTCCGCTGAGCGCCGATTTTTTGGCTGGCATTCAGTCGGTGACCGTAGACGAAATTCCGTTGTCGATGGATGACATCGTAGAGAAAGAAACGTTGTCGATCACCTTAGACGACGCAGGCGAGCACCGGATCAAAATTGTCGCTCAGCTTCCTTCTGACAAACGCATTGACTGGCAAACGCCGCTTTGTCTTAACGCCGAACTGCGATATGAGTCGATCGCCAGCCGGCCGGTGGCGCGAATCTTGGCCGATGGCGAGCCGCTGTCGTTTGAATCGTTATCGACTTTTACGAGCGTACCGCTCGGCCCGGTAAGTCAAATCAGTTGGGCGCCGACGGCCGACTCGCAAGACGGTCGCTTTCATGCCGAGCAAATTGAGCTGCTCGAAATCGGACAAGCGAAACCGCAATTAATTAGTCGGATTCAACTGGCCCCCATCAACGGCGAGGTCAAAGTTTGTCGACTTCGGTTGGATCCCCGTTTGCAATGGAAAGAGGTGAGCTTGCCCGGCGTCTCGATCGAATCAGCGCCAGGCGAACTGACGGCGACTTTTGAGCCTGCGATCACCGAACCGACTGCGCTTGAGTTTGCGTTTGCGTTGAGCGATTCGAACGGAATGGGAGCGTTCGATATTCCGCGCGTTACCGTCGTCGACGCCGAAACGACCGAACGTTGGGCGGCGATCTCGGCGCCGATGGATGTTGAAACGACTTGGCGAAAAGAGGCGAGCGGCCTGACGAGCGTCATGACGCCTTCGTTTGTTGAAGCTTGGCCTGCGCCGATCGAAGGTTTGCGCCGCGCCTTCGATTTAAGTAATAACCAATCGACGCCGGCGATCGTAGACGTACGACCTGTTGAAACGCAGTCGGAGCTTTCGATCAATCAGAACGTTCATATCGGGACGCGACGCTCCGATTATCGACTTGATTTGCAGCTAAACGCGGTCTCGGGCGAGATCGCCTCGTTATCGTTGGAACTTCCGCCCGGTTGGCAAGTCGGGAACGTCGCTTGTCTGGCGGACGGAGTGATGCGCGATGTCGTCTCGCAATACGACGAAGCGACATCTCGGCTTTCTTTATTTTTTCCCACGCCGCTACGTACCATGGCCGAGTTGCAAATTCGCGGTCATTTTGCGACCGATATGGCGACCGCTTTAAGGCTCAAAACTCCGCGCGTTTTTGAGACGCAAGTCGAAACGTCGTATCTGAATATCTCGCATGACCCAGATGTCAGAATTCGACGCTTGCCTAATAACGACGCGGAGGCTTTCGAGGCTGCGCCAAACGAAACGCCGCAACCGCTGAACTCGCGAGATGGAGAATCATACGGCAGTTTTCGCGTTTTGGATCCAAACGGCGAAATGGAGTTGGTCGTGCTTCCGAATAATGTCGAAATCGGCGGCGAGATGCTGCTTTCGGCTTTGGGCGACGATGCCGGCTGGAAGGTCCGTATTGACTGTCGCTTACGTCTGAAGCGAATCGCTCCGGATCAATTAGAATTTTTGGCGCCTGCCAATTACAAACTGAA
>JBITAD010000312.1:0-3060 GCA_044439945.1 Blastopirellula sp. JB062 | reverse complement strand
ATGTCGACCGGCATCGTAACCGGTCGCCCGGTATAGCGAACTCGTTGCAGGCATCCGTCGTGCGCGGCCGCAGTTACCCAACCGTTTAGTCCGGAGGCGTAAAGCTGACCGTCATGCGGACTAAATCTCCCCCGCATGACGCCGGAGTCGAAGGTGAGCGGAAACTCGACCGTTCCCCCTTGCCAAACGTCGCGAACCTTTTCTTGCGGGACAAGCATCATGGTGCACTTGCCATAAGAAAAGTGAATCAATTTGCCCGAAAGCGGCCCCCACCGATCTCCCTTGACCCAGACTTGGCCGCCGCTCGAGTTGTCGCGAAGACGCGGAATCCAGCAGAGCGGAGGGTCATAGCCAAGGGGGCGCCGGTCCGTCACGCGAGGACCGCCATAGCCGTAGTACCCTCCGGGTTGGGCGCGAATGACGCAAGAGGCCGGAGTCCAGGTTCCTTCCTGCGGAGCGGCGGTGATGACGCCGCTGGCACTCACTGCCAAACCGTTTGGGTTGCGCATGCCGGTGGCGATGATCTCCAGCTTCTCGCCGTCAGACGATATTTTGACGATGCCTTGGTTCGCATGGATAAGATAAAAGTTGCCTGCCGAATCGGTCTCGAGGCAGGCGACGTAGTCGTGTCCGCCTGGCGAAGTCTGGTAGAGATTGCAAAAGTTCTCGTAGTAGTCCGCTTCTCCATCTTGATTCGTATCATGTAAACGAGTGATTTGATCGCGTCCCAATACATAAGCGACGTCGTCCACCACGCGAACGCCTAGCGGTTGGAAGAGCCCTGTGGCCATCCGTCGCCAACGCAACGATTTCAACGAGGCGTCGACCCCGCTCACCCGCCAAAGATCGCCATGCACGGTGCACACGGCGAGATCTCCATTCGAAAAAAAATCGTGTCCGCCGACGAACATCAACGCCTTGTACGGATTGTCGAAAGGAATCGTCAACGTATCGAGCGCATAGGGCGCTTCGTCCGTTCCTAGCTTTCCCTCGGTCACGATCGGCTCGTTCCAACGGGGTGGCCCTGGCCGGGTTAAAGCGGTCAGATCGGGGAGACTCGGATCTAAAGCGACGTCGCGCCGCCACTGATCAAGATCAGCAGCCGTACCGCTCCAGGTCAACAGGCGGATGATTTGCGCCGTATCGTTGCCGGGCAGATGAAGTTTGATCGTGCCGCTGTCAGACGCCGTCAGCTGCGCCGGTTTGATACCGACGGCCGCCACGGCGACGATGCGATCGCCGACTCTGGTTACGGCCGTAGGTAAGCCGTCGAGAGACTTGAGTTGCACCTTCTCGCCAAACCGGCCGACATGCAGCGTGATCGACTTCGAGCTGGGCGAAACTTGGAACGTGCGCGCAAACGTCGAGTTTCCGATCAACGTCGGCGCTTCTAGAACGTCTCGACCGTCGACCTGATAGGATAGCGCCACTTGATCTCGATGTTGATAGAGCCCTTGCCAGCGAACCGGTTGCCGCCACCCTTCGGTCTCGTCCGAGACGAAAGCCAGATCGCCGGCGATTGAAGGCGATGCGATTAGTCCGAAACGGGCAGGGTTGAATTTGAGAAAAGGCCCCGTCCAAGCGGCCCGAAGCGCAAGGCGTTGGGTGTCGTAACAGACGTTCGCTTCTTGATTCTTGCCGAGACGGATCGAAAGCCCTTTTTGCACCGGCGCGAGTTTCGGCAAAGGGATCGTACTAGCCAGAAATCGTCCGACATCCATTTCGTTCCAACGACTATCGACTGAATCTTTTTCGGTCCAATCGAAGCCGACGACCTCTTTTCCAAAATGATCCGGATTCTCCTTATTTTGCGGCGGTTTCGCTTTCATAGAGACTGCGGCTTCGTTCTGTCCCGATGATTCGTCGCGGAAAGATTTCGCGTCGGCCGCTTCGTCGAGATGCCATAGCCCGATCGTCGTTTCATCGGCCGAGAACGGAGCGGTTGGTAGGGTGGAGATTTTTCGCACCCCGCGTGAAATGCGAACTTCGTCAATCGCTCCTTGGCGTTCGATTCGCTTGGAAACCAAAGCGCCGATGCCCAGCGGCCCCGGTTTCGACTTTCCTTTTTGGAAGGCGATCGCTTGATCGGCGACCAGCTTGGCGTCGACGTAAAGTCGCACGCGTTGCGGCTCATACTGCATGGCGACGTAGTGCCATTGACCGTCGCAGAGATTGACGTCGGAGATAACATGGTCGGGCCGCATTCCCGGCATGTAGGCGGCAAGCCGGCCGTCTCCGGCGCGAGTAAAAAGCTCCCAGTGCGTCGCCGATTCTTTGAGTTCATTTGCGAGCAATATGTTGAACTGGTCTTGCCGATCGAGCCGTGCCCAACATTCGACCGTGAGCGGCGCCTCGCGATATTTCTTGTTCGCGGCGACATAAACGCCTCCAGGACCTGAAAACGCTTTGCCGAATCTCGCCGGTTGCCTCGGCGGCGTATTCTCGACTGGCGGTTCGACGGCGATCTCCGCTTGCGGTCGCCGCGCGACCCACGCCGCAGCTTTCCGCAACATCGCGGCGACGTTGGGCGTGCGAAGCGATTCGGCCGCATGCCCCAACACCGTTTGAAAAACGCGGGCTTGTCCATATTCGTACACGAACGCCATCGGTTCGTCCTGCCCCGTCACGTTTGACTTGGCGGTCGCCAAGACCTCGATCGGCAAGTCTCCTTCCTGACGAAAATAAAGTTCGTCGGTAGTACGGAAGTCGGCGATCCCTTGCGTGATCGGGTGTTCTTTCTTTTCAATCTTGACGGCGAACTCGCCGAACCTGTCATGGCCGCTCTTGGCGCTATGATCCCAAACGCGTCGACAAATTTTGCGGTACTCCGGCCAGTCGCTGTTCTCTTGATTGGGTAACGAATGATGAAAGGCGCCATTGGCGAAGTGGACGATCAACAGACCGCCGCCTGCCTGCAAGTATTCGACCAATCCCTTCTTTGCGGCGTCGCTGAGCCCCGGCAGTTTCCAATTGCAGTAGTTTAGGACCAGCAAGTCGTAATCGCCGGGTTGCAGCGTCGCCAGGTCTTCGATGTTCTGCGAGACGTCGACTTTCAGCCGC
>JBITAD010000311.1:0-3064 GCA_044439945.1 Blastopirellula sp. JB062 | reverse complement strand
TCGAGAACCGACTTTCAGTCGATAGGTTAGAAGGTCTTGTCAACGTTCAGGATCCGACTACTCTCCCCCGAAAGAGCCGCCCGCGCCGCAACGAAGGACTTGTCGCATGAGGGGGGCAAGCTAGATTTGCTTCGATGGAGAAATCAAACCAATGCATTCGACGCCCCCAGCTCGAAACCTTACGCGTGAAGCGACCGCTCTGCGGCGTTTGATCCCACGTTTAAAGAAAACGTTCGCTGATCGCATCGAGCCGAACGAGTGGGAAACCTATTCGCGGCGAATCGAAGAACATTTTCCGGAACTGTTTCGCCAATTGATGGCGCTGTACGGAAAACAATACGACTTCTATTACCATCTCGAAGAAATTTTGACGTCGATTACCGAGATGTGGCTCGATCGACCGTCAGAGCTGAAAGCGCTCGATGCGCTGCGCGAAGCCGACCCGCATTGGTACCAGTCGCAGCGGATGACCGGCGCGATGTGCTATGTCGATCTGTTCGCCGAGAATCTCTCTGGCGTCCGCGACAACATCGCCTATTTGACCGAAATGGGGATCACCTATTTGCATCTGATGCCGGTCTTTCGCGCCCCCAAAGGAGACAACGACGGCGGCTATGCGGTCAGTAGTTACCGCGAGGTAAACCCCACGCTCGGCACGATGGAAGAGTTGGCCGAACTCGCCGCCGAGTTGCGACATCGCGGCATTTCGCTTTGCCTTGACTTTGTGCTGAACCATACCTCGGACGAGCACGAATGGGCTCGCAAGGCGATTCTCGGCGACGAAGAATGCCAGGAATACTACCGCATGTTTCCCGACCGGAAGATGCCCGAAGCGTACGAAAAAAGCATGGGGGCCATCTTTCCGGAAGAACATCCCGGCGCGTTCACCTATCGCAGTCAGTTGCGCAAGTGGATCTGGACGACCTTTCATAATTATCAATGGGACTTGAATTACGAAAATCCGGCGCTCTTTAATCGGATGATCGAAGAAGCCCTCTTTTTGGCGAACCAAGGCGTCGAAATCTTGCGCATGGACGCCGTCGCATTTTTGTGGAAACGGCTCGGCACGACTTGCCAAAACTTGCCTGAGGCGCATTGGATTTTGCGCGCGATGAACGCCGCCGTGCGGATCGCCGCGCCGGCCATGGTTTTCAAGTCCGAGGCGATCGTTCATCCAGACGACGTTCGTTCTTACATCAGCGAGCAAGAGTGCCAACTTTCGTACAATCCGCAGTTAATGGCGCTCTTGTGGAACTCGCTGGCGACGCGCGAAACGCGTACGCTGCGCGATGCGCTCGAAAAACGTTTTCGGATCGATCCCGGTTGCGAATGGGTCAACTACGTCCGCTGTCATGACGATATCGGCTGGGCGTTTTCGAACGAAGACGTCGAAGGCGCCGGATTCGACGCGAGCTCGCATCGACGTTTTTTGACCGACTTTTATTGCGGCAAGTTCGAAGGCTCGTTTGCGCGTGGGCTCCCCTTTCAGGAAGATCCGACAACCGGCGACGCGCGCGTCTCAGGCACTTGCGCCTCGCTGGCCGGCCTAGAAAAAGCGATCGCCGAAAAAGATGAGGAAGAGATCGATCTGGCGATCCGTCGTATCCATCTGTTGCACGGGGTCATCATGACGATCGGCGGCATACCATTGATCTATCTGGGAGACGGCATCGCCTCGTTGAACGATTACGCCTACGAAAACGACGTCGACAAATTGGGCGATACGCGTTGGGTCCATCGCGGCAAATTTGATTGGGATCGTGCCAAACAACGACACGACCCCGAATCGATCGTCGGCCGCGTTTATGAGGATATTCTGCGTCTCGTCCACTTACGCGGACAAACGCGCGCCTTCAACCGAGCCCAAACCGAATTTGTCGACGCCGGCAATAACCATGTTCTGGGCTACTTTCGTAACGCCGAAGATTCTTCGGTCTTGGTCCTGGCGAATTTTTCGGAGCACGAGCAGCAAATCGAAGGGCGTCATTTGCGGATGCTCGGCCTACGCAAAACGGTCGTCGACATCCTTTCGGGGCAAACGGTCACCGCCACGCACGAACTTGTCGTCGCCCCGTATCAACTATTGGTGCTGATGCGACCGGGCTAGGGGGCTAATAAAGTTCAGCCCAGCGCGTTTGATAGTCGCCCAGTTCGCGCCAGGTGATGACGCCCACCACGTCTTGCGCCTGCTGCGCGTCGAGATGCGAACAAACCAAGGCGCAACTGGCGCCCGCTTGTCGCATCTGCCGCATTGCGTCGATTAGCGGCGTTTGGGGGCGGACTAGAACGAAAGACGTATCGCCGTCGTTGCGAGCCGAATCGACGGCGCCGAACGGGTGACGCACCTGCTGGATTTTTCCTTGCGGCGCGACGATCGTGACGCCGGAATAATTGCAGGAAACGGCCGCATCTTCGACGACTTGAAACTGCGTCTCCATCACGTCCGACGCGCTGCGCGCATCGTCCATCGCCGCTTGCAATCCTTCGGGAACGACCCGACCGCGACGCAGCAACTTCAAGGTATAAATGCTGGCGGGCGAAATCAGCTTTCGCACGGCGCAGGCGACGATCGTCGTCACGATCACCGGCATCATCACGTTGTTGTCGTTGGTCATTTCTTGCAGCATGACGGCGGAAGTGATCATCGCGCCGGTCGAAGCTCCCACGCCAGCCGCCATGCCGGCCAGCGCAAAGGTGACCGGCTCTATCTCAAGCCCGGGAGCCAGGTTTCGCACGATCAGCGCGAACGCGGCGCCGCTAGTAGCGCCCATATAAAGCGCGGGCGAAAAGACGCCGCCAGATCCGCCGGAACCTAACGTCAAACAAGTTACCAACAGCTTGAGCCCGCACAAAATCAACAAAAAGTAGGGATCGGTCAATTTACCGGTTATCACGTCCATAATGGTCGCGTATCCGATCCCTTCCAGGTAGTATCGCCCCATCCAAATCCACATGCCGTAAAACAAAACGCCGGCCGCCAGCATGCCTATCGCATGGCGCGAGATATCGTTGCCCGGCAAAGACTCGAGCCGTTCAGTTGCCACAAGATTCCTCCACATAAATA
>JBITAD010000310.1:10060-13975 GCA_044439945.1 Blastopirellula sp. JB062 | reverse complement strand
GTCGGGCGCTTTCTCGTAGCGATAACCGGGCGAGATCATCATGCCCTCGACTCCCAACTCCATCATATCGTCGAAAAAGTCGCGGATGCGCTCCGGTTCGACTCCGTCGTAGATGGTGGTATTGGTCGTGACGCGAAAGCCGCGCGCGACCGCCGCTCGGATGGCGCTGGCGGCAATGTCGTAGGTGCCTTGGCGGCAGACGGCGGCGTCGTGCTCTTCGCGCGGGCCGTCCATATGCACGGAAAACGAGAGGTATTTGCTGGGGGTGAAGCTGGGAAGGGCCGCTTCCAGCTTCAGGGCGTTGGTGCAGAGATAAATATACTTCTTGCGCGCGACCAGCCCGTCGACGATCTCGTTGATCTGCGGATGCAGCAGCGGTTCGCCGCCGGGGATCGAGACGATCGGCGCGCCGCATTCGTCGACGGCGGCAAAGCATTGCTCGGGAGTCAAGTGACGGCGGAGCGTTTCGACCGGGTGTTGAATCTTGCCGCAACCGGCGCAGGCCAGATTGCAGCGAAACAACGGTTCGAGCATCAATACCAGCGGATAACGGCGTCGACCGCTAAGGCGGTTCTTCAGCACATAGCTGGCGACGGTCCACATTTGGGAGACGGGTACGCCCATGTCGGTTCCTAACTTCGCGCAGCGGCGCGGTTCCATTCGGCCAATGCCGACAATGGGAAATAGATCGGGTAATAGTGATATTTGAGATAGAAGACGCGAGGAAAGCCGGTGCCGGTAAACTCGACTTCGTCCCACGCTCCGTCAGGCCGTTGCGTGTCGATCAGGTATTGCACCGCGCTAACCGCTTCAGCCGAATCGGCGCCGCCGGCGGCGATGAGCCCCAACAACGCCCAAGCGGTTTGCGAAGGGGTGGGGCTGCCTTGTCCGCGGAGCGACGGATCTTCGTAAGTGGCGCAAGATTCGCCCCATCCGCCGCATGCCTGTTGATGGGCGAGCAGCCACAGTTTGCCCTGTTTGATCGCCGGATCATCGACCGAGACGCCGACGGCACGCAACCCGACGATACATTGCCAGGTTCCGTAAATGTAGTTGACGCCCCAGCGGCCGAACCACGATCCGTCGGAGAGTTGATTCTCGCGAACGTAAGCGACCGCACGCCGAACGACGTCGCCCAGTTTGCCGGGCGAATCGATCGATACTCCGAGTCGACCCAGGGCTTCGATCACGCGAGCCGAAAGATCGGGCGTGCTTGGATCGATCATGGCGTTGTGATCGGCGAACGGAACATGACATAAAAATTCGGCGTCATTATTTCTGTCGAACGCGCCCCAGCCGCCGTCCTTGTTTTGCATGGCGGCGATCCAAGCGACGGCGCGATGGGTCGCGGCGGCAGCTTGTTCCATCTTGGCCGCCGAAGCGACGGCCGCCGGTTCGGCGATGCCGCGTCCGCCGACGACGACCGAGGTGTTGGCCAGGGTATCGCCGGCATGAATTTCGAGCGTGATGTCGGCGGCCGCCAATTGATCGGTGATCGCCATCAATCCCATCGCCGTATCGTCGAGATCGGGATAAAACGCGTTTTCGTATTCAAAGAACCAGCCGCCAGGCTCGCATGCGACCGTCTTTGACCAGTCGCCGTCGACTCGAACTTCTTTTGAGAGAAGCCAGTCGAGACCGCGGCAAGTCGGCTCGTCGGCGAGCCCCATGCCGACGCCGGCCAACGCGCGAAGCGTGATCGACGTGTCCCAGACGGGCGACTTGCAAGGTTGCAACCGGGTCGTCTCGTCGTCGTTAATCGCCAGGCGTTCTAGATGATCGAAGCAATATTGGATTTCTTCGCTATCTTCGGCGTAGCCGAGCGTTCGCAGCGCGATCAGGCTCCAAAGAATCGGCGGAAAGATCGCGCCAGGGCCGTCGCTTTGTTCAAAGCGATCGAGCAGCCATTGTTTCGCCAGACGCAACGCGCGTTGGCGAAGCGGCCGCAAGCGATATTTTTCGAGCAGTTTTAAACCGCTGTCGGCAACCCGAAAGAAACGGTCCCAACTCAACAAGCCGCGCGGTTTTTCTAAGCCGGGGCAGCGGAGCTCGGGCCATTGATGCGGTGGACGGATAAATAGCTCGCGAATCGAGACGTCTTCGACGATGTCGCGAGCCGCCCGATGCGCCCAGACGATTGACAATGGTACGAAAATCGTGCGCGACCAAGAGCTCATGCGATAGATGTTGATCGGCGACCAGTTCGGTAGCAAGACCATCTCGGGCGGCACGGCGGGGCACAGCTCGAAAGGGATTTGGCCCAACAACGCTAGATAGAACCGCGTAAAGCTGTTTACCGCGTCGGCGCCGCCTGCTTCGAGAATGGCGTTTCGCGCGCGGACCATGTAGTCGGCCGAGGCGTCATGTCCGGTCAGCTTTAAGGCGAAATAAGCTTTGACGCTTGAGCTGATGTCGATCGGGGCGCCGGGAAATTGCGACCATGCTCCGTTGGGCTCTTGCTGACGTAGCAGATGAGCCGCACAGCGACGCGCGACGTCGCTTCGTTCTTTTCCCAGCCAAGCGAGCAGCAAGATATATTCGCTTTGCAGGATCGAATCGCCTTCTAGCTCGGCGCACCAATGTCCGTCGGCATGTTGGCGAGCGAGGAGCCAATCGCGAGTTGCAGCTGCCGCGCCGCGAACGCGAGCACTGAGATTGACGGCGTGTTGCGAGATGCGATTGCTTGCCGCGGGGGAGGCGCCTTCCATGCAACCCTTCCTTCGTCGAGGGGACGAGTTAGATACGGTCCTACGTTTTCTAACGAATCATCAAGGTAGGCGAGCGGAAGCGATCTGGCAAGAGCGACGGGTCGGAGAGAATAAAACGGACGCCTAAGGAACCACTTCGTAAAACTCGCCCCACGCGGCGGAAGCGTCGTTTTCGTCCTCCAAAGATGGGGGAGGTATTCGCCGCAGGACGTTTTGAGATACCAATTCCGCAAAGAAGTCGGGCGTCAGAAAAGGTGCGTAACCGTAGTTGCCGGGGCTACGAAAGCGGGCGATCTCGTTCCAGTCTACATAAACGTGGCTGACTTTGCGGGCGTTTAAGATCTCTTTTCGTTCCGCGGTCGCTTTGCCGACTAGCCGAGCGAGGGGAGAACGATCGAAACATGTGTGATAGTCGATCGGAGTGCGGACGTAATAAACGTCCGCTTTGCCTTCGACGATTGCGCGATGATCAGGCGGAACCAGCGCGGCAAGCCGGGGAATGTCTGGCCCCGCGTTGGCCGCTATCAAGCGTTGATAATCCGTAAAATAGAATGTAGGCGCGAGAAACGAATTTTGCCAATTCATCCAAAGGAAACAGGTCGCCATGCCGGCGGCGGCCAACGAATTGCAGACGGCCCGCCAACCGGTTGCCGAGACCCGTGCCGCGGCATATCCGGCGATTAGAGAGACTAGCGGAACGAGCGGGATCAGAAATCGATCGTAGCGATGCGTAAACAACCACCACACGGTGAAGTAGTAAAAGGCGTAAAGCGTTAAACGTAGCAAGATTGCGTCGGCGATCCTCCAGTCCGGCTCCTCTGACGCGGACAAGGTTGGCCTGTATCGTCGCCAGCAATAAAGCAGGATCGCTGTGAACGCCAACGGAGTCAGAGCGAGATTGGTCCAATTGCTGGCGTAGCCCACTTTTTGAAAGGCCTTTAGCAATTGGCCGACGGTGACGCTACGTCCGGCGTCGTCGGTCGGCACGCGATGCGCCGCGCGCCATTGTTCGACTTGCTCAGGCGTCCGAATCGAATCGGCGAAAATCGATCCTGCCAACGGGTAAACCGGATTGCCCGTGTTGATGACGTTTTTGACCAGCCAGGGTGCGAAGATCAGCCCGCCGCCGATGCAAAATGCGATTGCCGATTTACCGTTAAAATTGCCTCCTTCGAATGCGAGCCAAATCGCCAGCGGCATCACAAGC
>JBITAD010000310.1:7481-10050 GCA_044439945.1 Blastopirellula sp. JB062 | reverse complement strand
GGCAGCGCCGGATATTTGCAGGCAGTCGCCATGCCGGCCGTTAGCCCGATCAGCAAGGCAAGTCGTACTCGATCGGAAACGTTCGCCGAGTCTTGCGCGGCGCTTTGTTGAAACCAAACGATGGCGACAAAAACTGCCGCTAACCCGTAAAAGGCCCAGACTCCGTCGACCAATCCGTAAACGGCGACGAAAACGATCCAAGGGGTGCCAATGACCAAGACTGCCGCGATTTGGCCGGCGTACGACCCCGCGACCCGTTTGGAGGCGCAATAAGCGGCCAAAGCCGTGAGCGGGGCAAACAAGCTAATCAACGTTTTGCCGATTAAAGCGCCAACGAACCATGCTTGGTCGCTTGGCCAAAGAGTCATCGGCAGCAGCGCGAACATTTCGGCGGCCATCGGCAATCCGCTGTAGGCGTTGTGCGATTCGACGGCGATGCGACCGCTGGCGAGCCACTCGGTTGGCAGTTGCAGATGGTATTCGAGCACGTCGTATTCGTAGGGCGGCATCATGCCGCCTAGCAGCGTGCACGCGACGATCGGCAGCGCGGCCGCGATCCAAGCCCAGGGCGTCGCAGGCTGCAATTCCCCTTTCGTTTCGTCCGCGACAGGCGATTGCCGATACCAATCGAAAAGGCCGGCCGCCGCTAACAAGACGAGCGGTGCGGCTATGATAATTGGAGAATGCAAGAAGCCTGCAAACCCGACGAGAAACGTCCACAGCGAAAGAGTCGCCATGCCCAATGCGGCGGCGAGAACGAACGTTTCTAACCGAGTGAAAAGCGAACGGAGCCCGATTCGTCCGAGAAGGAATCGGCCGATCAAAACCGCCATGCCGAACAAGAAGATCGTCGCCAGCAAGATCGGGGTTCGTTGGGCGAAGAAGGGTAGGGGATCTATCAGCAGATCAGCCCAGGTCGCCAACACCGTATCGTAGTTGCCCAATATCGTGAAGAGAACCGTCAGGCGGTCGGCCGGTTGTTGCCGATAGACGGGCAGCGGCGATTGAAAGTAAATGAGCAAGTAAAGGAAGCTGTACAGCGCCAGCGATGCGGCCGGAATCCACTGGGTGAGTTCGCTCGACGAAGCGTGGCGATCTGCAGGCGCGGACGCGCGGTCTCGGCGAGATTTTTTCGGCATGCGTTTAAGCGTCCTGCTCTTGGCGCGAAAGGTGATCGAGCAGGGCGGCGCCGCGAGGGGAAATTCGATACCCGGGCGAGAGACTTTCGGTCAGCCCCATCTGTTTCAGTTTGCAGACGTTCGTTTTAAGTCGCTCTTTGTCAAAATGTAACAACTCGGCGAGTTCGCCGGCTTTGGTCTTAGGATGCAGATCGATCATTTTCAGCACGCGCTGGGTCCAGGCCCCATGCTGGGAAGAGGCGTCGTAGCGGGCAAGTTTTTTTAAGATCTGGGCGAGATCTTCGGCCGACAAATCGTCGTCGCGACGTAGCGCAATGCGGGGATCTTCGCCAGCGAGGCGGAAGCGAATCCGGTAAAGTGGAGCGTCTCGCTGGGATTTTAGGTTTTCACGTAATTGGGCCAATGAATCAAACCCGGCCGCTTCGGCGTGACGGCTGTTGATTTGGTGCGGTTCGATCCGTTTGACTTCTTCGATCGCCAGAACGCCGATGGCGGTCGTCAGCGTGCCGCCTGCTTTGACCGTGGGGCGATTCCAGCGGCGAAACGCCAGATTGACCCGACCTGCGGCAATTAAATCCAAAATTTGACGTTTGAATAGCACAAAAAATCTCAGGTCAAGTCGCGGCTGACTTTGGGCGAAACATAAACTAAGATAGAGGATTCTGGTGATATCGTCGATTTTACCTCCCTTATCCTACTGCCGTTAGACCAAGCTTTGCCTGCCATGTCGAATCAAGCCCGTCTTGCTGGAATTTTTACTCCTAATATCGTGCCGCTGGACGCCCACGGCGAAATTAACGAACCAGAATTGCGCCGCTACGTCGATTGGTTGATCGAGCGGGGCGTGCATGGGCTTTATCCGAACGGATCGACCGGCGAGTTTCTCCGTTTTACGGCGGAAGAACGTCAGCGGATAATCGCGATTATGGCCGATCAAACGGCGGGTCGGGTACCGATCTTGGCCGGCGCCGCCGAGGCGAACGTTCGCGAAACGATAAAAGCTTGCGAAAAATATTACGAATACGGCTGCCGAGCCGTCGCGATCGTTTCTCCCTATTACTACAAGCTGAGCCCAGCCGGGGTTTACGCCTATTTCAAAGAGATCGCCGACAATACGCCGATCGACGTGACGCTCTACAACATTCCGATGTTCGCCTCGCCGATCGACGTGCCGACCGTGCAGCGCCTGGCCGAAGAATGCCCGCGGGTGATCGCGATCAAAGATTCGTCGGGCGATCTGCCGCACATGATGCGAATGATCGCGGCCGTACGTCCACTGCGCCCTGATTTTGGTTTCATGACCGGCTGGGACGCCGCGCTGATGCCGATGATGCTAATCGGTTGCGACGGCGGAACCAACGCGACCAGCGGCGTCGTGCCGGAGATTACGCGCAAGCTGTACGATCTGACGAAGGCAGGCCGACTCGACG
>JBITAD010000310.1:0-7471 GCA_044439945.1 Blastopirellula sp. JB062 | reverse complement strand
GCAATATCGCCTGCTCAAGTTGTTTGACGCGATGCTTTATAACAGCGAATTCCCTGAAGGTTTTCGCGCTGCAATCGGTTTGCGCGGGCTGCAGCCAGGCAAAGGCCGTCAGCCGCAGTCTGATACGCAACTGTTGGCGATCGGCGAACTGAAGCGAGAGTTACAGTGCCTGTTGGCCGCCGAAGGATTTGTCGACGAACCGATTGGCGGATGTGCGATTAAAGAGGAGGTCGATTCGGACGAGGTGGCCCGTATCGTGCAAAACGTGGTGGGCGAATTAAAACGTCGCGGTTTCGCCTAGGCGTTTTTCCGGTCTAATGATCAGTCAAGCGTGCCCAACTGCAACGTGGGGCACGCTTTTTCGCTTCTTGAATTTCTATTTTGGCAAACGCAGCCCAGGAATCTGTAACGAAAGGGGCTGATCAGCTTGCCAGTCGACCGTCAGCGGCGATTTTTCGGCGTCGGAATATTTTTTGGGCAAGCGGATCGGCGAACCGATCGATTCGACCGTAAACCGATATTGCCCAGGTTCTAGAGTCAACGGGCCGGCCGCCGCAGGTCGCATCAGTTCAAACGAACCGTCGGCGGCAGTCACGCCGAATCCGAGCGGCGCTTCGTTCGACCGATCAGCCCGATAGACGTTGACTTGCATCTCGCTAAGCGGGTTGCCGCCGGTTGAGAGCTTGCCCGCCGTGCCGCCGACGACAGGCCGCGGTCCGCAACCGCTGCCGACGAGCAGGGCCAACATGACCAGCGCGAGAGGGGAATGAATCGCGTTCATTAATAAGCGACCTCCGGTTGTTGCAGTTGACGTAAACCGAGCCAGCCGCGCACGCTGGCGATGCGGCGTAAGAACAGTCGTTCGACCAAGTACACGATTAATAACGAGGCGCCGAATAGCGGCAGATAGATGGCCAAACCCAACACCAAGGCGAGCAGCCCGATCGAGAGTCGCGGCGCAGCGCCGACGCTTGGCGCCCCAAGCACGCCGCGGTCGCGACGGCGCCACCACATGACGACTCCGCTGACGGAAAGCAACACGAGTCCGCTCGTCGTGATGACCGCCAACAATTGATTAGGCCAGCCGAAGAGTTGTCCTTCGTGCAGCGCGATGCCGACGCCGACGACTTGATCGATGACGTGCCGATCCGAAAAATCTTGTCGACTGAGAATTTCGCCGCTGCCGCCGTCAATTTTCAAATTCACCCGATAGGGACGATTTTGCGTCATCGACTGGACTTTCCAAACGGCCGATCCGTCGCGCGGCGGCGAGATGACGACCGGGGCAGGCAACGCTAAAGACGTTGCAATGGCCGCCGCACGATCAACGCTCGACAAATCGAGCGGCGGAGTTGGATCGGCGGTTGCGATTCGTCGAGATTGGCTAATTCGCCAATCTTGACGCGCAGTCGCCGTGCCGGTCCATTGGCGAACGCTTCGAAAGTAGTTGCCCCAAAAACTCGACCAGGGGAGCCCCGAGAGGATCAGCGCCACGGCGAAGCCCGATATCCAAATGCCGGAAACGCTGTGGATGTCGCGCCAAAAGATTTTGGCGCCTGAGGCCAACCGAGGAAATAGAATTCCGCCGAGCCCGTTCCATTTTCGCGGCCACCAAAGGTACAGCCCGGTCAGGATCAACACAATCGTCCAACAGGCGGTTAGTTCGACGAGGTAAGAACCTCGACTGCCAAGGAACAATTCTCCATGCAACCGGCGAACGATCGGAATAAATCGGTTCGCTTCCGGGGTATGGTAAAGGAGTTGCCCCGACGTCGGGTCGACGTAGCAGCGAACCCTTTCTTGTTGATGCGATACGATAATACGAGTCGCTGAGTGGGGAGAACTTGGCAATTCGAATGCGTGCAGTTTCGAGCCGGGCAACGAGGCCAACGTCGCTTCGATCTGCTGCGAAATCGGCAGCGTCGTCGCTGAACTGTGACGATGATCGTAAGGGCGATCGAGCCACGATTCGATTTGCGGCTTGAAGAGATACAGCGTTCCGCTGATCGACAGTACGAGCAGGATCGGAATGCAAAGCAGTCCGGCGTAAAAGTGCCAACGCCAGACGGCGCGGTAGTCGGGCCAAGGCCGCTTGCGCGGCGCGTTCGTACGGTTCATTGATTGATTTTCGTTGAGTGGTTGGGGAAGGAGAGAAGCGCGCAGACCAGGGCGGCGCGCTTCCGTAAAGAAGCGCGCTAGACCTCGTCTTGCGAACTGTCATTTAGGCAAGTCGGTTTGCCTAGAACTCGCCGAGCACTTCGCCGCCGTTGGCGCTATGCAGCGCGCGATGCGTCGCCAGATCGATCGTATCGGGGAGAAAACGGACGGAACCGTCACCCATTGTGACGTTGGCGCCGCCGGGATGATAACTTCGCGGGGCGAAGTATCCGGTCCAGTGCGTTACGATGTCAGGCACGCGGCTATTGGGCGACAAATATCCGTTGGTCAGCGAATTGATAGCCCCGGTAAACGCCCATGACATGCCGCGTCCGCGAATCGCGGGACTTTCGCCGCCGCGCCAGGAAGTGAAATCGGTCCAAAAGCTGGCAAGATCAGGGTTAGAGATCATGCCGTCGCCATTGGTATAGCTCGACCAGTTTCCGCCGGTCGCTTCCATGCCTTGGCCTGGATCTGACGAAGATCCGACCCCGCTTGAGCCGTTCAGCGTGTACTGATACGGAAATTTGGGAGTTTCGCCGGCAGGCAACGTCATGTCGGCGCCGACGCTGCGGACCGTTTCGCTCATGACGACCGTGTTCGACGTTCCGTCGGTCATATCTCGAAAACCAGCGGACGAATGCTGATAGACGATGCCGTCGGTGCGATGATGAAAGTCGTAATTGACCCCGGTTCCGCTGCCGAAGCTCACCATATAATTGTTGCCGCCGTACTTGTACTGCGTTCCCGAAACGGTGGTCGTCGTTTGCGACGGCGCCGGATCGCTAGGGCAAAGGAACAGTTCGAGCGGCGTCTCAAAAGCTTCGGCGAAGGCGGCGTTCGGCACTTTGCCGCTCCACCCTCCGGAGAACGCGACTTGCGAAAAATCGAGCAGGTCTTGCAGGTTGCCTTGTTCGACATAAGGGAGCAGCCGAGCTTGAACCGAAAAATCGACGTCGCGCGTTCCTGCCATGGGGAAGACTTGATAGGTCGATTCGTAGTTGTGCAGCGCTAAGCCTAGCTGCTTGAGGTTGTTGGTGCATGACATCCGTCGAGCCGCTTCGCGTGCTTGTTGGACGGCAGGCAATAACAATGCGATCAATACGCCGATGATGGCGATCACCACCAGCAGTTCGACCAAAGTAAATGCGTTTCGTATTTTCATGATTGGATCGGTAGGTTCGTAGAGGGGAATGGATATCGAGGATGGTATTCGACGATTAGTATTCGCCGATTACTTCGCCGCCGCCGCGCGTCGCCAGAGCGCGCCAAATGGCGAGATCAACGGTTTCGCCGACAAAGCGGACGCTGCCGTCGACCCGCGCCGCTTGTACCCCGCCCGGGTGTTGGCTGCGTGCGCTGGTGATTGCGAAGTTGTGATATCCGTTATGGCAATCAGGCGATTTCGAGTTCGGTCCGTACCAGTGGTTATAGAGCGTGTCGGCCAGGTGACCATTAATCCATTTCGCACCGCGCTGACCTGACCAGGCAGGCGCCGACCCGGGCGCACATGCGGCTTCAGTCGTTTGCGTGCTCGTTTCTAGTTCGATCACGCGAAAGCGATAATCGTTGTTGGTCGGTTCGCTATTTTGCCCGTCTCCTAGCAAATGCTCGCTGAAGACGATCGTATTGCTGGTCCCGTCGGTGACGTCTCGAAAGCCTGTTTTCGATTTAGAGAAAATCACGCCGTCGGCGTCGGCGATCTCGCCGTCGTCGGAGGTATCGGACGGGCTGTTGACGGCTGAGCCGGCGCAAGCGGGATAGCTGATGCCGCCGTAGTCGCTGCCGGGGACTTCGTCTTTGTCGCTCGGGCAAAGGAGCAAGTCGATGCGAGTTTGCGCAGCGGCGTCATTTTCGCCTACGAGGGCCGCATCGTACGTGCTAACGAAAGCGTTCATCGGCGGAACTTCAAAGTGCAGCAAGTCGCTCAGATTGCCTTGTTCGACATAGGGAAGCAGTTGCGCTTGCGCCGACCAAACGAAGGGGTATCCAAGCCCGCCGGGCGGAAACTGGCGATGCGTGTCGTGATAGTTGTGCAGCGCCAAGCCGAGTTGCTTGAGGTTGTTAGTGCATGACATCCGTCGCGCCGCTTCGCGTGCTTGTTGGACGGCAGGCAATAACAATGCGATCAATACGCCGATGATGGCGATCACCACCAGCAGTTCGACCAAAGTAAATGCGTTTCGTATTTTCATGTTTCACTATTACGTCGATTGCGTTGCGATTAGTAGGTAAGCTCGCGCCAGCGCAGCAAGTTGCGCAAGCGCATACCGGGATCAACGAAGTACATTTCGGTTCAGAGAAGGAAATGCGAGCTACGCTGAAATCGCATCCGGCGGAGGAGTGGCCGGGGTCGTAAGTGTGGACGACGGAGAAACGTCGTAGGCAAAGAGATAGCCGTAGAAATCTAGTCGCGGACTCCAAGAGGGAACGGCCCCCTCGACCACGGTGCTAGAGAAAATCGCGAACAACTCGGGCAATCCGCCGCAGCGCGACACCGTAAAGAACGGACCGCGATAAGGTTGCGACGCGGCAGGCGCCGCTTTCCGTTCGCCCGGTTGGCAACTGTCGCTCGCTTGGTCCGAGCAGCAACTGGCGATCGGCTCTTTTTTGCAGCAGCTTGACCGCTTGGCGGCACAACACGACCCGGCTTGAGCGGTTTCGTCGTTGACGGCCTTGAGGATCGCGGCTTCTTGCAGCAAGCGAGCCAGCACGTTTTCCGGCGGCGTCACCCCGTTCGCCTCGGCCCAAGCCAGTCTTTCGGCGGCCGAGTTGCAGCAGCAATGATTCCAGCAGGTATCGGCGTCGCGACAGCCGCAACTTCCTCCCTGACAGGGAAACGGAATCGAAAGGTCCTGCACCACCGTCGCACGAAAACGGACGCCGAACGACAGAAAAATAATGTTGGCGATCAGCAGCAACGAGATCAGAGCTCGACGGCGCATGCCAAGGCGGCTGCTGGCAAACTGCCGCAAGCGTCGGCCTTGTTTTGCAAGTCGCCTATACAAGTCGTAATCCCTCTGATCGAAGTAACCGTTTGAGATTAACGGGTGAAAGCAGTGCATGCAACTGCGACGAATTGTCGCAGGCCTTCCAAAGTGCGTAATCCGAAAATTTAGACAAAATGCGATTCTTTGACCAGATTTTGCCGATTATCCGCGGAGAAAGCGTCGCTAGCAATGAATGGATTTAAGGAATGAATCTGAAATTGCGGGTTTGATGGAGCGACTGCGGCGAGTTTGCCGAAAAGAATTTTGATGAAAAACGATTCCCCCCATGATCGGAATACGCATCCTTTGCGCCGAACCTCTGCAAGGCTCGTTTTTCAAATCGAAACAGGACTGTGATGTTCTATTGATTTGCGCCCGAGGAAAGGACGGCGATGCGAAATCGCTGGTCGAGACGAATTGTTGCGACGTTTAGCTGCGTCGCGTTAGCGCTCAACGGTTGTTCGTTGCAGTGCTGGCGTCTCTATGATTGTCCTGACCCGCCTGCTTTTGAAGAGGATATTATTCTCAAGTACGCTGATCGCGGTTTAAAGATCGAGGACCCGGAGCGGAACGTCTGCGAAACCGACAGCTTGCCGAGCGTACCGGTTTCGCCCGATGCGGCGATCGCCGGCGAGGTAAATTACAAGAATGTCTCACTGCAAGAAGCGGTCGAGACGGCGCTGGCGAACTCACAGGTGATGAAAGATTTGGGCGGCGTCTTACGCAGCCCTTCCGCCCTGGCTACGATCTACGATCCGGCGCGACAGTATACCGACGGTCGATTCGGCGAAGAGGCGGCCTTAAGCGCGTTTGACGCGAGCTTCGGCGCGAGCGCCTATTTCGAGCAAAACGACTACGGCGTCAACAACGTAACGATCGGGCAAAACGGCCTGTTCAAGCAAGACTATCACAACTACGAACTAAGTCTGCAGAAGAAAAGCGTCACCGGCGCCACCTTCACGTTGCGTAACGTCACGCAGTACGACAATAACAATCAAGAAGCGTCGTTCATTACGAATCCGTTCGTTTTCGGCCAATCTTGGACCAATTACGCCGAAGCGCAGTGGCGCCAACCCTTGTTGCAGGGCGCTGGGGTCATGTACAACCGCATCGCCGGTCCGAACGGCGAACCGGGTTTCGCCAACGGCGTGTTGGTAGCACGAACGCGTACCGACATCAGCTTGGCCGATTTCGAGATCGCCGTCCGTAATTTGGTCAGCGATACCGAGAACGCCTACTGGGATCTTTACTTCGCGTATCGCGATCTCGACGCCAAAGTCGAAGCCCGCGATAACGCGCTGCGCGTCTGGCAAAACGTGCAGGCCAACGCCGGACAAGGTCGCCGCACCGCCGACCAAGAAGGACAAGCGCGAGAGCAATACTATCGCTTTGAGTCGGAAGTCATCAATGCGCTGCATGGCCGACTGACCCCGCGTACGCAAACCAACTACGGCAGCGCCGGCGGCACGTTCGTTAATACCGGCGGCGTGCGGGTCGCCGAGAGGCGTTTGCGAGTGATTATGGGCGTCGAGATCAACTCGGGGCAATTGTTACGCCCGCAAGACGACCCGCCTGTGGCGCGAGTCAAGTTCGACTGGGACGCGATCGCGCTTGAAGCGGTGGCGCGACGCCCCGAGCTGCGTCGCCAAAAATGGGTGATCAAACAGCGCGAGTTAGAATTGCTGGCGAACAAAAATTTTCTGAAGCCGCAACTTGATCTGGTCGCTCGATATCGCCTGAGAGGTTTCGGTAAAGACTTGCTCGGATATGACGAGCCGCAATACGACAATGCGATCCAAAGCATGACAGATCGCGACTTCCAAGAGTATCAAATGGGCGTCGAGTTCGACATGCCGCTCGGTTTCCGCCGCGGTCATGCCGCCGTGCGAAGCTCGGAGTTGGCATTGGCGCGTGAAAAAGCGATCTTGCGCGAGCAAGAAAATTTTATCATGTACGGACTGAGCAATACTTACGGCGATATCGATCGCGCCCATCAAGTGATGGAGGCGCAGTTCAATCGCCGCGAGGCGGCTTACGCCCAACAACGTGCGGTCGAAGCGTCGCACGAAGCAGGTTTCGCGCCGCTGAACTTGCTGCTTGAAGCGCAGCGGCGGGTGATCGACGCCAACGTCTTGTTCTATCAGGCTCGCGTCGACTACGCCCAAGCGATCAAGAACGTCCATTACGAGAAGGGCTCGCTATTGGAGCACAACAACGTCTTTTTGGCGGAAGGACCGTGGACGCAAAAAGCGTATGAAGACGCGCTGCGACGCGATCGCAATAAACGCCGCGCGTTGACTAACTACGTAATAAACGATGCGGTG
>JBITAD010000309.1:334-3068 GCA_044439945.1 Blastopirellula sp. JB062 | reverse complement strand
GCAGCAAGCCGGCGAAGATCAGCAAGAGACGGGGACAAGCGATCAAAACGCCCATAAAACCGTCGCCCAAAAATCGGGCGAGAGCGAAAGAAACGATCCTGCCGGCAAAAATTCGGATCAGGGAAAAAGCGGCGAGCGCCAAAACGAAAATCAAAACCCAACCGGCGACTCGCAAAACGAGCCCCAAGAGTCTCAACCGTCTGGCGAAGCCCAATCCGAGCCGGATGGCGATTCGCAATCGCAGGCGAAGTCAGAAGAATCGGAATCGGAGTCCGAGTCCGAGTCCGAGTCCACCCAACAAAACGATCAGTCCGCGCCGCAGCAATCTTCGTCTCCATCTTCGCCTGGGTCGACGTTTCGGCTTAGCGATTTGTTAAGCTCGCTGGGCTCGATGTTCAAGCTGTTCATCTATGGTCTGGCGGCGATCGCCGCTCTCTATTTCGCTTGGGTTTATCGCGAGCAGATCGCCGCAAGCTGGAAACAGTTCGTCGAAGATTTGCGGCAGCTATGGAAACGTCTCTTCGATCGTCGCGCGCCGCAGGCAGTTCCGGCGGAAGTCGCGGCCCCGCGTCGCCGCGATCTGTTTCCCACGTTCTCAAACCCATTCCAAGCGGGCGCATCGCGGAGAACGCCGGAGCAATTAATCCGCTACACATTTCAAGCTTTGGAAGCCTGGGGCGCCGACCAAGGACAGCCCCGCGATCGAGATCAAACCGCCGAAGAGTATGCCCGCTTGCTCGGCAATCAGTGGGACGCGCTTCGCACCGACGTGCGCGAGTTGGCGAATTATTACGCCGAAATTGAGTACGGTTCGGGCCAGGCTTCCGACTCGGCGGTCGCATGCGTCCAGCGCATTTGGCGAACCCTGGGTTAAACGGCGCCCCAATTGACGCTGCCGCACCAACGCTCGAAAATGCTTGCGAACTCCATGCACTCTGGAAAACGACCGAACGGTGCCCAAAAAAATTTCGCTCGCCGATCCCAAAAAACAGTCTCGTCGCGTCGTCAAACAACTTGCGATCGATTATCCGGTCGCCGAGTGCGCGCTCAATTATGATACCCCCTATCAACTGCTGATCGCGACGATCTTGTCGGCGCAGTGTACTGACGTGCGCGTCAACATTGTGACGAAAGAGCTGTTCGCCCAATATCCGACGGCCGACGATATCGCCGCTTTGCCGGTGGCGAAAATCGAAAAATTAGTCCAAACCACCGGATTTTTTCGGAACAAAGCCAAAAATATCAAAGCGGCCTCGCAAAAGCTGGTCGATCAGTACGACGGCGAAGTTCCCCCTGATCTAGACGCATTGGTCGCATTGCCAGGCGTGGGCCGCAAAACGGCCAACGTGGTGCTCGGCACGGCGTTCGGCATGCCGACCGGGGTCGTCGTCGATACGCATGTCGGCCGTTTGAGCCGACGTTTGGGGCTTACGGCTCAAACCGACGCGGTGAAAGTCGAACAAGACCTAATGGCGATCTTGCCGCAAAAAGAGTGGATTCAATTTTCGCATCGCATGATTCATCACGGTCGCGCAATTTGCGACGCCAGAAAGCCGAAATGCGGCGAATGTCGCTTCGCCAAGTTCTGCCCTCAGATTGGGGTCGCCGAATAGCCGCCGATCGATCATTTCAATTTTTCGTCGCATCTTTATAATCAGCAACGTACGGCGGCCTCCGGCCGGCGCCATCATTTTCTTCGCTTCGCCCAAAACCGCCGGAACGGCTGCCCATGATCCTTTCAGGGAATGAAATTCGAGAACGCTTAGGGACTGACATTTCGATTGATCCGTATGACGACAGTCGAGTCAACCCCAACAGCTACAATCTGACGCTGCATGACGAGCTGATGGTGTACGAAGAAATCGTGCTCGACATGAAAAAACCGCATCGGGTCCGGCGATTGCGAATCCCAGAAGAAGGGGTCGTTCTCTCGCCCAATCAACTGTATCTAGGACGCACCAACGAGCGAACCGAAACGCATAATCTGGTTCCGATGATCGAGGGACGCTCGTCGGTCGGGCGATTGGGCTTGTTCGTCCATGTTACCGCCGGTTTCGGCGACGTCGGGTTCAACGGCTTCTGGACGCTCGAAATGTTCGCCGTACAGCCGATTCGCATCTATGCCGGCGTGCCGATCTGCCAGATTTTTTACCACGAAATTCGCGGCGATATCGTCGAGTACGTCAGCAATAAATATCAAAACAACACCGGCATCCAACCCAGCTTGCTGTTCAAAGAACTCAACCCCGGCGCCGAGCGAGACGATCCGCAGTTGCCCCTGAACTTCGGTTATCAGCAACCGTAACGCGTCTCCCTCTACATCACGGCGAAATAGTTCTCGACTGCCGCGTCAAAGCGATCCGCCGATAGTTCGAGCGGGGCTTTTTCAAACAAGCAAAGGTTCCGCACTTGCTGCAGCAAATCGCGCGGTTGGCAACAACGATACGGCCGGTCCACCTTCTGATAATGCTCTTGCACGACGTAATCGAGAACCTCCGAGCGATACTCGAAGCCCATCATCGGGCACATAATTTTAAACAGTTGCCGAAATTCGGCTTCGCTCGGATCGGTAACCTCAATTTTGTACGGAATCCGCCGCAAAAACGCGTCGTCGCATAGATCTTTCGGCTCCAAGTTGGTCGAGAAGATCACCAACTGGTCGAACGGCACCTGAATCTTTTTGCCGTTCGCCATATTCAAAAAGTCATACCGTTTTTCGAGCGGCACGATCCAG
>JBITAD010000309.1:0-324 GCA_044439945.1 Blastopirellula sp. JB062 | reverse complement strand
TGCCGCAATTGCTTTTTAGCTGGACGGGCGCTTCGCTGATTCCGGTCGTCGTATTAAACGTAATCTCCAGGTTTTCCATCGTCAGCTCGCCGCCGACGACGATCGTCGGTCGCTTGATCCGAACCCACCGCCGATCGAGCTTGGTGTTATGCAACAACCCGCTCTCTTGCGGCAGCGGGGCTTCTTCATGATTGCTGGGGTCGAACAAACGCAAAATTTCGCCGTCGATGCCGATCGCTCGCGGGATCCAAATGTATTGCCCGAAAGCCCGGGTCACACGTTCCGCGATGCTCGTTTTACCGTTACCTGGCGCACCATATAAAA
>JBITAD010000308.1:0-3073 GCA_044439945.1 Blastopirellula sp. JB062 | reverse complement strand
CGGAAGCATGGTGGTGGGATTAACGCCGGCCTGTCTCCACCCGATCCCAAGCATGGGGCGTATCGCCGCGCTGCGCAAAGCCCGCGTTTCGCCAAACGACTTGGTCTTGATGCTCTAGTAGCGACTGGCGAGTGCGACTTCTCGATTTTCTCCGTATGACGGCGTCGCCTGTTTGTGTGCCGATCGTATCGACTGCTGCACTTCCAGGCGTCAAACAGGCGAATCGGTCGACGGGACATGGAAGTCGGGAAGAGATGTTTTTTTTGCGTTAAAAGCGACTCCTTCATCTGGTCGCCCACGCAGGGAAGGGCTATGTAAAGGAAGCGTTCAATAGACCACGCCTGATGTCTCATGAGTGAAAGCGAAGGAAGCATTGCATGAGCGAGACGATGACGCAAGCGACTGACGCCTTGTTGAAGCCGGTCGGCAAAACGGTGCAGCAATATATTGATGAAGCGCCCGTCTGGTCGGACGGTACTCAAACCGCCTCGATCCCAATGACGCCCATGCAGTGGCGAATTTGGTGGCTCGCCGCGGCCGGCAAGTTTTTCGAGGGGCTCGTCGTGTTTATGACCGGCGTGGCCCTGCCGCTTGTGGCCGCCCAGTTTTCGCTTGGCCCTGCCGCGCACGGCATTGTGGGCGCCGCTTCGTTGTTCGGCATTTTGATCGGAGCCACCGCCTTGGGCGGGCTTTCCGATCACTTCGGTCGCAAGCCGATGTTCATTCTCGAAATGGCGATCTTTACCGCTTTTTTGATTGCCGTCACTTTCAGTCCTAATTTTCCGGTCCTCGTCTTTTGCTTGTTTGGGTTGGGGGTCGCATTGGGGTGCGACTATCCCACGGCTCACTTGGTGATCTCTGAAAGCATCGCAAGCGATACGCGCGGACGCTTCGTTCTTGGTGCGTTCGGTTTTCAAGCGATTGGCGCGTTGTGCGGCGCCGGCGTCGGTTATTTGATTCTGTACGAAAACCCCAGTATCAGCGCTTGGCGGTGGATGTACGCCGCCGCGATTGTGCCTGCGGCGATCGTCACAATCGCCCGGCTGACCATTACTGAAAGCGCTCATTGGCTAGTTGCTCGCGGCCAACATGAAAAAGCGGAACACGAAACCTTGCGTCTGCTCGCTCGCGAACCGCAATATCCCAAAGCGGTCGACTTAGGAGCCGCCGAAACCATCGCCTCCGACGAAGGAGGAACCGGTTACGGCGAGCTTTTCTCAAGTCGCAACCTTCGCGCCACCATCCTCACGTCGGTCCCTTGGTTTTTGCAAGACCTGGGCACCTACGGCATCGGTATCTTTACCCCCACCATTCTGGCCGCCGCCGTCGGTCAGAAAAAAGAACACGCGACGGCGGTCTCTGACATCGTTCTCAACGACATGCTGGCCGCCAAAGGGGCCGCCGTGATCGATGTCCTGTTAATCGTGGGCATTGTCGGCGCCGTCTTGTTGGCAGATCGCGTCGGTCGTATTCAACTGCAAATTTGGGGCTTTGTCGGCTGTGCGCTCGGGTTATTGTTGGCATCGCTTTCGGTCGACTTCGAAGATCCGATCAAGCTCTCTCTGATCTTCGCCGGTTTCATGCTCTTCAGTTTTATGACCAACCTGGGCCCTAACGCGCAAACCTACTTAATCGCAGGCGAGGTCTTTCCGACCAAGGTGCGCGGCAAAGGCGCCGGCTTCGCCGCGTCGTTCGCTAAAATTGGCGCCGTGATAACCGCCTTTCTTTTTCCGATCTTGCTAGACGATATCGGCGTCCGTTTTCTGCTTTACATTTTGGCCTTTACTTCTTTACTTGGCGCTGTCGTTACCTGGCTGACTCGCATCGAAACCGCCGGCGTCAACCTAGAAGAGCTGGGGTAAGAAGCGGCCTCGCTTCACCGCCTGATCAACTCGCGGAAATCTAAGATATCGAAGCCGAAATGAGGTTAGGAAACAGGCTTTAGGCGTCATCTTTAGCCGAGACTAGCGAAACGATACCGGCGAGCGGATTTCGGCGCCTTGCCTTCTCGCATGTTTGAACCAGAGGAGTTGGGTAATGGGCGGAGGCAAGAATTTTAGGGTTTGTTTAGAGCGGTGCTAACGCAATTCTGCCATATGCCAGGAACGCGCTAATTATTGCCACGCCTAACCAATAGATCAGCGGGCCATAAGTCGTATCGCCCGAGCTTAGATGCAACGCACAAAAAAATAGCATTTCGATGACGATGCAAACCGCGGCAATCGGTATGAGGATCGTCACTGGCTTGTAGAACGCTGGCAGCACCAGGCAAACTGCAATTAGCAATTCAAAACCGCTCATCCCTAGCCAGACTGTGTTCGGGATCGCCTTGAGCGACGGCATGGTCTGCTCCGGCGGATTCGAGAATTTCCAAACTGCGCCCATGACGGTATGCAACGCAAGAACAATTTGTAAGATCCATAACGCAATATGCATGCGTGGCTCCTTAGTTTGCGTTAATGACAATTTGTGAGTAAGTCGACCAGTTTCCCCCCCATCAGTTTCCAGCCGTATTTCGCCCCCGCAAAGTTATTACGTTGGTTCGGCTTGAAGCCGGAATGAACGAGGGATAAGCGCGTTCCTTTTGGGATCGGGATTAGCGTGAACGTCACAACCGTGTTTAGCTCGCCCACCACCCAGGCGTAGACGATTTTTCGCGGTTCGTCGATTTCTAATATTCGACACTCGACCGTACCATCCCACCCTGGTTGCGGCGGCGCTTGAAAGGAGAATTTGCAGCCTTGTTCGAGCTTGAGATTTGCGACCGGCAAGAGCCACTGCGCGAGCAAATCAGGGCTCGTGATGGCGCGCCACACCTTTTGCGGCGAGTGGCGAAACTCGAATTCCATTGAAATCGATTCGGTCTGTGATGGCGGGGTCTTGTCGTGAAAGCTCATTCGTCCATCTCGTCTAGCAGTTTTTCGAGTCGCGCGGCACGTCCCTTCCAGAACGCTTGATACTTGGAGAGCCAGTCCCACACCGGGCTAAGTTGGTCAGGGACAAAGTGGTAGCGTCTCTCGCGCCCATGCCGCTGTTCGGTCACCAAGCCTGCGTCTAGTAAGATGCGCAGGTG
>JBITAD010000307.1:0-3037 GCA_044439945.1 Blastopirellula sp. JB062 | reverse complement strand
TAAATCAGGCGTAAATTGAATCCGATTAAAATCGAGCGAAAGCGACTCGGCCAGACTCCGGATCATCAACGTTTTCGCTAGACCGGGCACGCCCACTAACAAGCAATGCCCGCCCGCGAACAACGAGATCAACAGTTGCTCGACCACCTCTCGCTGGCCGACGATGACCTTCGACAACTCGCTCGTAATTTGCTCGTAGGCGGCGTTTAAACGACGCACCGAATCAATATCTTGTTCTTCCAACATCGTTACTCCGAGGTACCGCAAACTGGCAATCGCCCAACGGCGGATTAGGGAGAAGTCTCGCGGGGCGATTCGCCGGTTAATACGGTCAACTGCGTAGCGCCGGCGATCACCAAATAGTCTCCCGAAATCGCCAGGTTGCCGCCTGTCGCATCGAACGCCTGTAAATCAATCGGAGGCCGCGCCATGACAGGCCGCTCGTTTTGATCTACTTTTTGCTTCAAGACGTAAACCGAATCTTTGGTGGGCCAATATATTGTATCACGCGCCAGAATCCCTCGTCCGTACCCCTGAGAAGACGTACCTTCCGGCAGAATTTGCGGATCATTCGGATGAGGAAACTGGCTACGGATAAGCCCCGAATCGAGGCGAATCCAATAAATTTGATCGCCGCTGACGATCAAATCTTCTTCGGTCGTCCCTAGCAAATGGCTCACTTCGACTCCGCCCGGCACCGTTTGCCACTGCACTTTGCCGGTTGCCGCGTCTAAGGCGATAATGCGATCGCAGTCCGCCGGCATGGCGATTACCATGTCTCCGGCGACGACGCAAGGATTCAAGTCGCGGCGCAACTGTCGATTCGCTTCCTGAAGCGTGCCTGCTTCCAGCGGGCCGCGCGGATAAGTCGTTAGCCACAGGATCTCGCCGGCGGCCGCGCTCACGGCCGCTATGGCGCCTCGATTGGTGTTGTAGTACAAGACGCCGTCCGACAAAGTCAACAAATTGTGCGATCGTTGGCCCGCTTTATCTCCTAGTACGAGCCCGGCGCCGTACGGTTCGGTCGAGCAGATTGTCCTTCGCCAGATTCGGCGCGCCGTCGAAGCGTCGAAGCATGCGACCGCTGATTCGCTGCGGACGCCGTTTTTCGTCATCGCGACATAGAGTCTCCCCTCGCCGATCAGACCGGTCCCCTCAAACTCCCACTCATTCTCACTCGGCTCGTTCGCGGCGATGATCGCCGCAATCCGCCCTTGCGCCGCTAAATCAATCACCAACATCTCAGCCGAACGCGAGAAAGCCGAAGCGCGTTCGGTATAAACCGAGAGTGGATTACCTTGTCGCGCCGCCATCAAACGCCCGCTGGCCGAAAGCGTAAAGCGAGGCGCGCCAATCGCCGACGCAAAGTGCGGAAGCTTTCGGTTTTGCCACTGATTCGTGTTGCCTAGTTGCAGGCCGTTGGTGATATCCGGCGCCCCATGATAAAACGCCCCAAAGTCGACGCTCTCGTGGTCATGCGTTTCGCCGCTCGGCCAAGCAGGTAAACCATCGGCCAAACGGAGTGCCCGGATTCGACGGGCGTCGTTCACAAAAACGTGGTCGTCATCAATGATCGGGTAGTAGCTCAGCGGATTTTCTTGATCAAGCGGCGTTTTCATCCGTTCCGCCGCTTTTTGCTTGGCAGCCGCCGGCAACCGCACCGACCATGCAAGCCGATCAGACGACGGAGTCGACGCGGCGATTGCGCTGCGCGATGCGCTGCCGGCGAACGTTTTCCATTGCTTCACCTCCGGCATGCGATAGGGCGTCGCCGTCATTTCGGTCAGCAGCGTTTGTAACGCTTGGTCATAGCGCTGCGTCTTGCCTCCGATACGGCCTACGGCTTCCGGCGCAAGTCGTTTCAACAAATCGAGTTCGATCGTCGCTCGCGAAACGTCGCCTTCCAGCGCCGAGGCGAGCGTCAGCCGCGCAAGCAAATCAGCCAATGCGATCTCGGTATCCGCTACGGTTCGATGCGTCGAGGGACGCTGGGGGCTTAACAGCAATCGCTTAATCGCCGCCCCATCTTTTTGCCAGTCGACGCCGTCGACCGCGACCCACAACGCTTGCCCAGGCAACGCGTACAGGATCGATTTTTCGTCATAAGGAGATCGTAACCGGGGATCGATCTGCTCCCAGGCAGCCCGAGCAGCCGCAAAATCGCCCCGCTCTAACCGCAAGTCGCCGAGCGTCAGCAACGCTTGATCGGCGTCGCTAGCCAAAAAGAAGCGTTCGATCGCCTTCTCTAACGCCGCCGCATCATGATTAGCGATCGCCGCGTCAAACGCCGCTTTCGCCGTAGCGTCGGTCTGCTCGCGATACGGTATAAGTAATTCCGGCTCTTGCCGAGCAATTTCGGAAAACTGCGATTGCAACCTCCGCCGCAAGCCGACGTAATAAACGTATTGATCGCCAGCTTGCAAAGTCAGCGAATCGGATTCGAACAGTTCGTCGCCATGCGTCGATTCAAGCCGACGATAACCTTCGATCGCCTCTTGCCACTGACGATCGCTTAGCCGTTGTTTTAATTGAACCAATAACTGTTGCGTTTCGTTGGCGAGTTCCGGCAGATCGACCGTCAACGAAAACTGGCCGCGCGACGGAGTCGGTTGCGGTAAAAAACGTAATTGAGCGAAGGCAGACCCAGTCGACGCCGCGCTGACTAGCAGCACGACGAGCGGCATCCAGCAACGATGGACTGATAGAGAGAACTTCATGCTCGGCCGGTCGGGTGAGAAAGCGTGCAGATCCGACGATATTTCCGCTGTTGAAAGTATAGGGGGCGACCAGAAGATCACCAAACGCCCCTTCCCCATCCCCCTAAATCCTCGGGTCGCCTAACAAAACTCGCCCCACGTAGAAGAGCGCCGTCCCAAACAAGAAACCGGCCAACATTGTCCGAAACGACAATACATGCTGAATTTCTAGCAAGATGACCAACGGTAAGATCACCAGACCGGCGATTTGAAACATTCGACCGAAGAAATACCACATGCGACATTTTGGCGTTTGCCAACCATAAAGGGGGAACGGTACG
>JBITAD010000306.1:0-3089 GCA_044439945.1 Blastopirellula sp. JB062 | reverse complement strand
ACTCCGCCGCCGCTTGAAACGCGGTTGGGCGCGCTCGAAATGAAAGTCCCTTTTCGCTGCCGTCGACTGAGGACGCCTCGTTGCTCAAGCAATTGCAACGCGCGATTCGCGGATCCATTGCTAACCCCCAGCATTCGCGCCGTTTCGGCGAGCTTTAAATAAGGGTCGCCAGGGCCGAGTTGCTTTTGAGCGATATCCTCTTGGATACGCCCCGCAAGGCTGACGATGGTCGGTGATGAGTCGGCATTTGGAGTTTCCATAATTCTCAACTGTACCATTAAAATCCTGGTATTCAAGAACTATTTAGACATATCTAACCCAAATAGCGTTTCGCGCACCGAACCAGCCAGGCTGGACGAACCGCCTAGGCGCCGGCGACCGCGAACAAGGAATACGGCCTGATCATTGGCAAAAATCGTTTGATAAGGCGTGCAAAACTGATTTACGGAATGCGTTTTCTTAATTTTTATCGGAACGCCAAGAAAAGCGTCGACATGCAATCGCCAAGGCAACCAACGATGGCAAGCCGAAAAAAGCCTTGCACAACAGAATTTTTACCGTACCATGGATGGAAAGCGTTTTTTCTTATTCGTTTCGAGACTTGTCCCTAGAGCCTATTTATTCCGCGCAGAGCCCCTGGACGGTTCTGAATTCACTTTTTCTTTCAGGTTGAATATCTCATGAAAAAACAAAACGGCTTTACTCTTGTCGAGCTACTTGTCGTGATCGCGATCATCGGGGTTTTGATTGCGCTGTTGTTACCTGCGGTCCAGCAGGCGAGAGAAGCCGCACGTCGGATGCAATGCTCCAATAACCTGAAACAAATTGGACTGGGGATGCATAACTATCACGACACGTTCCGAGCTCTTCCGCCAGGGGCGCTGAGCGTCAACCAGCTGGGATGGCACGTTTTTCTGCTCCCGTTTGTCGAGCAGCGCGCCTTGCATGAACAGTTCAGTTTTGATCAGGGAGCATTTAACGGCGGCACAAATGGCGAAGGTCCGAACAAAAACAAGTATGGGCCGGTCAAGATTGACATGTATTTTTGCCCCAGCGGTACGCAGCTGCTAACGACGCACGGCAGCAGCACGCTAACAGACGGAACCAAGGCGTATACCACGCATTACTATGGGGTCATGGGTCCAATCGGCGCCAACCCATTGTCTGGCTCAACGTATCCGCATCGCGCTGACGGCAGTCACGGCGGGTATGCCGAAAATGGAATGCTCCCTTCGGACGAGAGCGTAAAATTTCGTGACGTAACCGACGGGCTTTCCAACACTTTTGCTGTTGGAGAAATTTCCGGCTCGCTAGGCAACTGGGCAAGCTGGGTACGGGGCGTGCAAGGATCGAGCCATGGCGTCGCTTCGACGAAGAATATCAAATTCGGGATCAATCAACATGATTCGTCAGGAGGAAATTTCAACAATATCAGCTTCAACAGCGAACATCCCGGTGGAGCAATGTTCATGATCGGAGACGGCTCTATCAAATTTACGGCAGAGACGATCGATTTCTCGGCATACCTTTCTCAAGCAAGTCGCGACGGCGGCGAAGTCATCAACGGTGAGTAAACGAATGAAGTCATGGTTTTCCTCCGATCAAATTTCTCGAACGATGGGCGCGCGAACATGGCGAACGCTCGTTGTCGGCACGGCCGCCTTCCTAGCCGCCGGTTGCGGCGGCTCGGTTGATCAAGGGCCTCCCTATCATGCGTCAGGTCAAGTTGAATACATGGGAAAGCAGGTGCCCGCGGGAACGATCTACTTCATTCCTGACAGCTCGCAGGGCAATAGCGGCCCGCAGGGGATCGCCTCGATTAAAGACGGCAAGTACGACACCCGCGAGTCTCGCTTTGGGGTTCAAGGCGGAGCGTATATTATTCGTATTGAAGGCTTTGACGGCATTCAACCCGTCGATGATGTCGACGGTCTTAGCGCCAGCGGCAAGCAATTATTCAAGACGTTTCAAACCAAACGAACGTTTTCAAAAGCGAACGTAAGCGAAGATTTTGTCGTGCCGCGCCGCTAGATCGCGATCTAGCGGCGCGGGCGAAACCGACGTGTCGATCGACGGCAATGCGAATCGAGCTAGTTGACCAGTTCAATTTCGCTCGGACGCCAGCTTTTGTCGAAGAAGGAGGCAAGCGGGCTATAGAGCCGCAAGATGACGAACCAGCCTTTTTCGGGATCGGTTTGAATCCAATTGCCGCGGGCGACTCCTTCGGGCTGGGCAGGAGCGAAGTAGACCGTCGTCGAGCCGTCTTGATTGGGCTTGGCCGCCGGCGAAGGGTAGCGTTGGCTGCCGGCGCGCGGAAACTTTTGGGGCGTCGCCAACATCGAACGCGTTTGCAGGTCGTACAACGTGAGCGACCAAAACTTTTCGGCGGGCACATCTTTGGGCAAGGTGATGCGGTACGTTTTGGCGCCGTCGAACGGATGCTTCTCGGCGTCGACCAAGGCCAGCAAATATTGCGAGCCGATGCCGGTCAAACGCATCGCCATCGCCGGAGTGATGCCGGTTGCGCCGTAGAAAAACGTCGTACGCGCATCCATCGTGCGGTAGCCGGTCGGCGGATAGGGTTTGACGCCCTGTTTGGTGATACGAGGAATGGGCGTTTCAAACTCGTAACCGGTCACGAACAGCCAGTTATACCAAGCCGAATCGGGATAGTAGTACCAATCCGCATGTCGCGGCCGGGTGAACAAGGTGCGCGAGGTCGCGTTGGCAAGCACGATCGCTTCGTTCATGATTTTTTTCATCCGCGCATCTGGCGCAAACGGTTTTCCTTTTTTAATGCCGATCGCGGCGATGGGACCCATCAGCTCGGGGTCGAGCGAGGTCGCCGGTTCGCGCTGGACCACCTGATTCAACATTTCGTAAAACTTCCAGTCGTTGGGCGGAACGGTGTTCATCACTTTGCCGCTCCCTTCGTGGAAGATGGTCGCCGGCGGGTCGGTCACCGGCTTGAGCGGAGCTTGCCCTTTCAGAAAATCGGCGATCGGCGTGCCGAGACCGCCCGGCTGGTACGGATAGACCTTTAATTTGCTGCGAATCGTCTCGGCGACCGGTTGCGGATTGGCGCCATC
>JBITAD010000305.1:0-3097 GCA_044439945.1 Blastopirellula sp. JB062 | reverse complement strand
CTTATTGCTGCTGATTTTGCGTAGCGTATTAGTGCGTGCGGTACGTCGTAGCGACAAGTTGCCCAGCGACGTGCGACGCCGTTGGCTGGTCCAAATCCGGAACGGATTGCTATTTCTTTTTCTACTGGGCATGTTCGTCGTTTGGGCGTCGCAAATCCAGCATGTGACGGTCTCGATCTTGGCCTTCGCCGTGGCGGTGGTGATCGCTACCAAAGAACTGATTCAATGTATCTCCGGCTCGGTGATGAAAGCGGTTGGGCGACCGTTTAAGCTCGGAGATCGGATCGAGTTTCATAACATCCGCGGCGACGTGATCGACCACAACATTCTAACGACCACGATCATGGAGATCGGCCCTGATCAGATGACTCAACAGTTGACCGGCCGCGCTATCGTCGTGCCGAACAACATGTTTTTGAATAAGGTCGTCGTGAACGAAACCTTTACGCAAGAGTACGTGCTCCACTCCTTTAAGATCCCCTGCAGTCTAAAAGAAGATTGGCGACAACTGGAGCAAGACCTATTAGAAGCGGCCAAGACCGAATGCGAGCCGTGGCTCGCCAAAGCGCGTCAGCATTTTGATTTACTCGCCAAACAGCAAGGGCTGACCGTGTTGTCGGTCGATCCGCGAATCACCTTTCGTATTCCGAAATCGAGCGAATTGGAATTGGTCGTGCGAGTCGTCGCACCGGCGCGGCGAAAAGGCCGGGTCGAACAGGCGATTTTGCGCCGCATGCTCGATCGGCAATGGGAACGCGCTCAAGCGGCCGAAGCTGAAAAGTTGGCGGCGCAAGAAGCGAAAGCGGCAGAGGCCGCCGAGCAAGTCGCGCCCCCGACTGCCCAAGTCCCTTCTTCGCCCGAGCAGCCATTGCCAGTCAACGCCGAATCAAGCGTCGCGACGGTACCGGCGCCAAGCGAGACGCTCGAAATGCCGGCGTCGCCGCCGCTGCCCAGTATGGCGATCTCGCCCTCGGTCGAATCGAATCCTGGCGTTTCGGGCGGATCGAGCTTGGGCAATACCGGCGTTACCGCTTCGCGGAACAGCTATCTCAAATAAGGCGCCGGACTGTTGGCGGGGTCAAGTTTGCGCATCCGTCTCGCTTGTCGCCTCGGCGACGTAATCTTTGCCGCCGCGCGCCGCTACGATAACCAGGATGACGCCGATCGCCATCAGCCCCGCCGCCACGTACGCCGGAAGCGTTGTTGAGATCTTCAGCAGCGGAATTCCTAGTCCGGAGCCGACGATGCGCGCCATCGAATTGACGCTTTGCGCCATGCCGAGCACGCCGCCTTGTTTCTCGGGATCGCTACGTCGCGATAGCAGCGAGTTCAGCGACGGCGTAACGAAGGCGAATCCGCTTACGACAATCGCTAAGGCGGCGAACAGTAAGCTGGTCGAGCTTAACTTGACTGCCGCCGCAATCATGAGAAAACCGGCGATCTGCGCGATACCGCCCGCCGCGGCTAAAACTCCTTCAGAGATTCGCCCCGCCAATCGGCGAACGACCCCTCCTTGCACGACGGCCAGAGTCGCCCCAATAAACGCGAACGTCAAACAAACCGCGCGAAACGAAAAATCGAACGGGCTATCTGGAATGCGACTGCCGGCGATCATCAGGCCGAGGGTCGTCTCAAAATTCGCAAACGAAAAAACGCAGACGAAGAAGGCGATCAGCAGGCCCCCGATCGATTTGGTTTGCAGCGCCGAACCAAGCGATCCGAGCGAAAAGCCGCGATGCGAATTCGAGCGTGATTCGGCCCCCTCCGGCGGCAATGACTCTGGCAATTTGAACCAAGCCAGGGCGAGCGCCCCCGCCGAAAGAATCGCGGCCGCATAACCGGGCCATGGCCCAGGATCTCCTTGGCCGGTCGGTACCGCCCAAAAGCCGACCAACGGGCCGAACGTGAAACCTAAGCCGAACGCCATGCCGATCAGCGCCATCCCTTTGGGACGATTCTCTAAGCTGGTCGTGTCGGCGATATACGCTTGAGCGGTCGAGATCGTCGCGCCGGCGATACCGGCGCCGATGCGGGCCACAAAAAGCAGCCAGACGCATTGCCACTCGGTCGCCAGGCCGAAGATCGCGTAAAAAACGACGCTGCCGAGTAAGCCGACCATGATGACCGGGCGGCGGCCGATTCGGTCTGACAACCTGCCCCAGAGCGGCGCGAAAAGAAATTGCATGGCCGAAAAGCTGGCCATCAGCAGCCCGAGCGTGATGCCGTGCTCGTCGACCCCGAACAGCGAAGCGTAGATCGGCAATAGCGGCAAGACGATGCCAAAGCCAAGCAGATCAATAAAGACCGTCAAAAAAATGACCGCCAACGAACCGCGGCTTGTCGTTTCGTTTTGAGCGTCAGGTGCGGAACTCATGCGGAGCGTTTACTTTGTTGGAATGTTTAACAGGACGACTACCCCCGATCAGGGATCGCCCAAAGAAATACAAGAGGAACATTGTAGCCTAGTTCTCCTTTTCGGGTCAGCGGCGGCGGCCTCAGCCGCCGGGAGGCGACTTTCCGCAGGCCGCGACAGCTTCTATGATGCAAGCATGACTACCTACACGCCTGCCCAACGTGATGCTCTCCGCCGTCTCGATGCGACGCAGCTTGCCGCGCATCAGTTGGCGGAATTTAACGCGTTGGTCGCCGAGATCTTGCCGCATAACTCTTTTTACGCCGACAAATTAGGCTCGTTGAATCACCCGCTTGAGTCGCTCGACGAGATCGCCGATTTGCCGTTCACCTTTAAGGACGAATTGGTCGGCAAGGTGGATAGCGGGGATTTGGCCGCCAACCGCACTTATCCGTCCGAGCGTTACGTACGCTTTCACCGCACTAGCGGCACGCGCGGGCGTCCGATGGTCGTGCTCGATACTGCGGCGGACTGGCAATGGTGGCTAGACGGTTGGCAATTTGTGCTCGACGCCGCCGAAATCGGGCCGGAAGATCGTTGTTTTTTAGCGTTTAGCTTTGGGCCGTTCGTCGGATTCTGGAGCGCCTTTGATGCGGTCGCCGCGCGCGGTTGCTTATCGATACCTAGCGGCGGGCTAAGCACGGTCGCTCGGCTCGAGCTTATTCGGCAAAATCAAGCGACCGC
>JBITAD010000304.1:0-3103 GCA_044439945.1 Blastopirellula sp. JB062 | reverse complement strand
ATCCTCGTCTCCCCTCATACAAGCGGCAGCTAGAGCGACCGGACGATAGCGGACCGCAGCCGATCTCTTGGTTTCGCGACGTCGTCACCGGCCCGGAAGCGATCGACTCTTTGACCGCCGACCCATTAGAACTGCCGCGTGAAGAAGCGCTGCAGCGGATGGAAGGCTGGTTGATCGGTCCCCAACAGACGCAAACCTGCTTGATTGCGATCGTCTCGAAGGCGGGCCAAGCAGATCGCGCCGCCGCGATCGAGTACGCCTATCGCTGCGCCGACCAGGTCGCAGGGCTCGAACGGCAAGAGTTGGTCATCGCAGGTCCGACCAGCGACGAAGTCGCCATCGATGCGGCCAGCAAAGGTTCGCTCGACATGCTTAACCTCGGCTCGTTCGCCGTATGCATCACGATCATGTATCTCGGCTTTCGCAGCTTGCGCGCGACCATGATCGTCTTCCTGATCGCGATCTTCTGCGAACAACTGAGCATGTCCATCATGTATTTCAGCGGTCAGCCGATTGATTCGGTGCTGACCCTGGTCGCCAATCTAACGTACGTGCTCAGCATCTCTTCCGGCGTTCATCTGCTTAACTACTATCGCGAATCGCTCGCCGAACGTTCGCCTCGCGAGTCGACCGCTTGGGCGTTGCGCGCGGCGATCGTCCCATGCTTGCTATCGGCCGGCACTACTTCGGTCGGAATGCTCTCGCTGATGATCAGCCAAATTCGCCCGGTTACCAATTTCGGTTTTTACGCCGCCGCGTCGATCGCCGCAGGCTCGATCGTCTTGCTGCTGCTGGCTCCGGCGGCTCTCTACAAATTTCCGATCGACACCGCCGTGTGGCATCAACCTGGCCAAGGGCCTCGTTGGCTTCACGCCGTTTGGCGAAAACTCTCCGATGGTATCGATTCGGTTCGCTGGGGCATTTTCTTCGGGGCGATTGCGATCATCGGATTTAGCCTGGTCGGCGTTTCGCGCATTACGACATCGGCCCAATTGCACGATCTGTTTTGGCCTGAATCACGCATTTTGCAAGACTACGATTGGCTAGAGGCGCATGTCGGTCCCTTGGTTCCGATCGAGCTTGTGCTGAAAATGCCGGCCGTCGGCGACGATGCCGAGCCAATGAAACTGGACGAGCAATTCTATCTCTTGAATCAAGTGCAAAACGCCGTCGCTCAAGTCGACGGCATCGGGGCGTCGATGTCCGCCGCAACGTTTGCGCCGCAATTCCCCGATCCGACGCAACGCGGAGTGGTCGCGATCACGCGTCGCGCTTCCTTCCGCAAGATCTTAGAAAACCGGCTCGATCAATATGCGGCCATGCACTACCTCAGCCAAGAAGACGGCAATCATTATTGGAGGATCAGCGCTCGGGTGGCGGCGGGCGATCGATTGCATTACGGCGACTTGATGGCTCGGGTCCGCGGCAGCGTCGATTCGATTCTGGCCGAGCATCCCCATGTCGAACCGATCTATTCCGGGTCGGTGCCGTTGGTCTTTAAGGCCCAAACCGAGATGCTGAACGATCTGATCAAAAGCTTTGGCCTGGCATTCGTCATGATCGCCGCAATCATGGTCGTATTGCTCCGCAATTTATTGACCGGCTTCTTCACCATGGTCCCCAACATCTTGCCCACGCTGATCGCTTTTGGCGCAATGGGCTGGCTCGGCATACCGGTCGAAGTCGGATCATTGTTGACCGCCAGCGCCGCGTTGGGCATCGCCGTCGATGATTCGCTCCATTTCATTAGTTGGTTCAACAAAGGAATCGCCGCCGGCGCCAATCGCCGCGAAGCGACTCGCCTGGCCTACGAACATTGCGGCATGGCCATGATGCAGACTTCGCTGATTTGCTCGCTCGGCTTGCTCGTCTTCGCGCTCAGCGCGTTCACGCCCATTTCTCGCTTCGCCTGGATGATGTTCTCGTTGCTGCAGATCGCTCTGTTATGCGATTTATTCGTGCTGCCCGCCGTGTTGCTTTGCTTCTCGAAAGAGAAACCGTCTCACGGCCAGCGCACAACAATCGACGCCTCCGCAGATGCGGTCACGCCCCCGACGCAATAAGACGACCGCCGATCAGCGTTAAGGCGGATCACCAGCGTCGATCGTACCGTCGCGAACCCAAAAAACTTGCTCGGCCATGCGATCGACTAATTCAGTCGAATGGCTCACCAACACGATCGGCGTCGCATATTCTTCCGCAACGCGGCAGACGTAGTCGGCGATTTGCGATTGCAGACGCGGCTCGACCGACGTCAGCGGTTCATCTAATAACAACAACCGCGGCGAGCTGACCAGCGCGCGAGCGAAAGCGACCCGTTGCTGCTGTCCCCCGCTCAAACTACGGATCGAACGCGATAAGAGATCGCCGATTTCCAGCGTATCGATCGCTCGCTCTAACTCACTCGGATCGCCTTTGCGACGTTTCCATCCGAAGGTCACGTTTTGTCGCACGTCCAAATGCGGAAAGAGCCGCGGCTCTTGGAACATCACCCCAACCCGGCGCATCTCCGCAGCGACGAAAACGTTTCGCTTAACGTCGACCCAATTCTCCGAGGCGTATCCGATCGTCCCTGATTGCGGGCGCAACAAGCCTGCGATCAACATCAAGATCGTCGTCTTTCCGCTGCCCGAAGCGCCGCATAGCGCCGTCACCTTGGCGCTAGATTCCACCGCCGCGTGCAGCGAAAAGCGTTGCGGATATCGAAACGAGCAGTTCAACGACAAGTTCATGCAAGGTTCATTTCGCGATCGGCTCCGATCGACGCTCCAAATACTCGCTCACGATTAACGCCGCCGCTGAAATCAAGATCGACGCCGCGATCAAACTCGCGATTCGACGTTCGCCGCCAGGCGTTTCCAGCTCGCTGTAGATCATCAACGGAATCGTTCGCGTTTCGCCGGCGATGTTGCCGGCGATCATGATCGTCGCCCCAAATTCTCCGAGCGCTCGAGCGAACGCCAAGACGAAACCGGCGACGACTCCTCGCTTGGCGAGCGGCAGGGTAACGCTCCAAAACAGATCGAACGGTCGCGCGCCTAAGGTTCGCGCCGCTTCTTCCAAACGAACGTCGACCCCCGCGATCGCCGAGCTTATCGATCGC
>JBITAD010000303.1:0-3104 GCA_044439945.1 Blastopirellula sp. JB062 | reverse complement strand
ATCGTTTTCTGACGCTGTTTCAAATGGTCGACGGCAAGTCGAAGCCGTTGCCGGTCGAATACGACGAGCAAGAGGAGACGTACGTTGTCGGCATCTCAGACAGACTCGTCGTAATGAGCAACGACGCTGGTTTCATCCAAAAATCGTTTCCGCTTACCGTTCCTGACGGAGGGGCGCGGCAAGTTGCGCTGCTCGGACTGAAGACAGGCAACTGGATCGTGAAAAGCGGCCAAGGAGAGATCGTCGCTGAGGTCGCCGTGGAAGCGGGGGCTCATGCGATCTATTTTCAAGCTGCGCCAGGTCAGTATCAAGTAACGCTTGGCGAATAAATGGTTACGCGACAAGTCGAGCGGATCATCGACTGTTTAAGCTCCCCAGGGTAAAGCGTCGCCGACATCGGCGACGCTTTCGCCCTTGCCCGCCTTACTCTCCTTCCTGCATGGTGCGCTAGTGTCCAGTTCTAATGAGCCGAATCACGATTTCGACGTAACGGTCCAACGGCGCACGGCGCTGGCCTTTTTGGGATTGGGGGGGATCGCGCTCGGCGGTCGCTCTGCCCTGGCGGCATTATCTGGCGATGTGCAGTCGCAAGCCCAACAAGACGCACGAGCCTTTTCCAGTGTCAAGGCAATGCGCGAGTCGAGCGACTTAAGCGAAGGATCGTACGTCGTAACGCTTGGCTACTTTGAGCCTGGCGATGGGGGAAGCGCGCTTTATCAAATACAAGCGACTGACAAAGGGCGGCAGGCCAACGAGGGAGACGTGATCGCGCTGGGCGACCAGATGCAGGCCCTGCTCTTGCCTGACGGACCGGTCAACTATCACATGTTCGGCGTCGTCGGCGACGGCAAAAATGACGACGGCCAACAGATCAAGTTTGCGCATCAGTTCGCCGACAAGCATCGCCTGCCGGTCATTCATCGGTCTGGCGAATATTGGATAGGCAAGACGGTCGGCATCCCCATCTCGACGAACGTGGACTGGGGGGGCACGATTTTTCATATCAACGAAAAGTTTAACCAGAAAGGGAAGGCTCGCTTCGTCGTCCAAAGCGTTAAGAAGCCAAAGAAAATCGTTCTGAACGCTACGCAAAAGGCAGCCCTTTTGAAGAGACTCCGCCCCGGAGTCGCCATCCTGCCTGATTTGGCGCCATACGAAAATTGCCTGGTTTCGATCGCTGATGCGAACGACCAAATCGGTTTCAGGGCGGGCGCCAAATATAAGGGGCAGTCGTGGAATCGTGAGGAACTGTTTTACGTCGAGCAGGATGGTCGGGTCATTGGAGACGTCGCCTGGAGTTTCAAGGATTACACGTCGCTTACCGCCTATCCGTGCGACGATTCGTACCTAACGATCGAGGGTGGAGGATTCTACCTCTCTGGCGATGTGCCGGGAGATCGATACGACGGGTATTACAGCAATGGCATTCAAATAAGGCGAAGCCGCACGATTATCAGAAACCAATGGATGGGGTTAGAGCCTGGGCGAGACGATGTTTCGCTGCAGCCTCGTAGCGGGTTTTATAATTTCAGCCGCGTGTTCGACGTCACGCTAGAAAACATTCGCCTGATACCGTGGGAGCAAAACAGGTCAGACCCGAAGAAACGGGTCGCAGCCGGAACCTACGGTATCAGCGGTTCTCGGATGCTGAATTGCACGTTTCGGAATGTGACCGCTGAAGGAACCTATTTGCATTGGGGCGTGTTCGGGACGAACGTCAACAAGAACTTCCGCATCGAGAACTGCCGCCTGAACCGAGTCGACGTTCACTTTCATTGCTGGAACCTGTCGATCACAGATTCCGTGATTGGAATGCGCGGCATTTCCGTGACCGGCGGTGGCACGCTGAACGTTGAGAATACGGTCCAGCATGGCAACTCGCTGATCAATCTGCGTCGAGATTTCGGGGCCAAGTGGGATGGCGACATTCGCATTAGGAATTGTCGCTTGGTACCGCTTCGCGATCGGGTCGTGAACGTATTGTACTGTCATCCCGCAGAGTTTAACTATGGTTATCCAATCGGGTGCGCTCGAACGCTTGTCATCGATAACCTGGTGATCGACTACAGTGTTTATCCTGATTCGAGCGCGCCGATCTGGCTTTTGAATTTGCAGTCGTCGAGCAAAGAAGTGGGAGCTAGCTCCGTATTCTTCCCGCATCTGATTTCGGCACGCAACGTTACGGTCGCCGGCCGAAAGCAAGGAATTCGGCTCGCAAACGTTCCAGATCCCTATCACTACCTGCTTCCCAAAGCGGGAGGCTACGATGGCGATCAGTTGCGGTCAAATTGCCAGATGATCTTTGAAAATCTTGAGTTGGAAGACATCCCCGAATCTGAACCCAACTCGTCTGACGACGTTCATCTTCGTTTCGGCGCGAAGGCCTCGACTAGCTATTCCGAAGGACGCGGCGTCTATCCGCATATCAGCGTAAAAAATTGCTCGGGGCTCGGCATGCATTTGGGGGGCGGTGCGGCGAATATCGACGTTTCCGATTGTTCGATCGATCGCTTAACAGCCGCAGTCGACGGACCGCTAAAAGGCAAAATGACCCTAACCAACTGCCGTTTCGCTCCCAAGGTAAAGCGGGGTACGTCGCCCATCTACGCCTTGGATGCGGAGTTGGGCACGCACCTGACCAATTGCACGCTGCATTCGCCTTTGGTCGACGGTTCGCCCGATCCAGCGGCGTTCGATCGTTTTGACTTTGTTAAGCTAAACCAGACGGTTCGCTATTATCAGCTGAATACCGCATTAGCGAATAGCGTGCTCAAGTTTCTCAAAGAAAAGAAGCAGACGCTAAAGCCGGAATTTGTCGCCATGTTATCAAGGCATCATGCCCTTGAGCCAGAAACGATCGGCTAGTGCGACTGGAAGCTGCAAATTGCCTTCAGCGCCCGAACTCCGGTTGATCCGCGGGCGCATGGTTTGAGGCGTTCAGCGACTCAGAAACATTCCGACGAAACTTCTCAATCGCTTCTATCTGTTGCGACTTCCAGCGCTATGAAGGCGTGAGTCGCATTCTCTGCGGATGAACTTTCTCTCGGTTCGCTTCCTGTTTAGCGGTGCGTATCGGGCGCAGATTGCCCGAAAGATGACGACGA
>JBITAD010000302.1:0-3111 GCA_044439945.1 Blastopirellula sp. JB062 | reverse complement strand
ATGAACAAACTGCTTCAAACCAACGCGACCGCCGCAGTGATCTTGATCCGCTTGACGGTCGGGCTCGTCTTTCTGTCCGAAGGCGTTCAAAAGTTTCTGACGCCCGAGCTGCGCGGCGTCGGCCGCTTCGTCAAAATTGGGCTGCCGCAGCCCGAGTTTCTGGCTTACTTCGTCGCCAGTTTCGAGGTCGTCTGCGGGGCGTTGATCGTGCTGGGCTTATTCACTCGCTTGGCCGTGCTGCCGACGATCGTCATCATGTTGGTCGCGATCGCAGCGACCAAACTGCCGATGCTTCGCGAAGAGGGTTTTTGGCACATGGCGCATGCCGCACGCACCGACTTTTCGATGCTGATGGGCTCTTTGTTTCTGTTGATCGTCGGCGGCGGAACCCTTTCGATCGATCGTTGGATTGCCCGCCGTGAGTCAGCGCAGACCGCCGCGCCCCCGCATTAAGAGGCGGCTCGGGCCGGAGCGACCTGATAGGTGATTTGCACCAGCCCGTCGTCGTACGACTGCGCGTTTTCCAGCGTCAGCCAAAGCGATTCGTCAAGCGAGCCGAACAGCGGAATTCCGCCGCCCAGCACCACCGGTATGACGGTCACGGTCAGCCGATCGATCAAGCCCGCTTTTAAAAACCGTTGAACCGTCACGCCGCCGTCGACATAAGCGCGTGCGACCCCTTCGTCGCCCAGGCGTCGCATCAGCGCCTCGGGCGATTCGGACGAGTGCGAAACGGTCGCCGGAACGCTAGCAGGAAACGAAATCGGCTCGCCGCTCAAAACGATGACCCGTTTCTCGCCATAAAACCATTCTCCCATCGACAACACTTTTTCGTACGTCTTTCGCCCCAAGATCAGCAAGTCGACGCTATCCATAAAAGCGTGGTAGCCGTAATCTTCGCTCGGCGGTTTCTTCTCCGTCGCTTCGTCGAGCCAGGCGACGTCGCCGTCGGCGCGGGCGATGTAGCCGTCTAAACTCATCGCGATAAATACGGAACCCAAAGCTGGCATAAGATCGCTTTCGTCGAACGATGCAGGATAAAAAGTGGATCGATAGCAGCGAAGATACGACGCTGATCGACTCGTCGCAATCCGACAAAGCGATAATTTTTTGCCGCTTCGGCAGGCGTCTTCGCCCCTTTATCAAGTCGCGTCGTCCGCATTAGCGAAGCTTTTCGGGCTGCGCCGATTCCTCTGGATGAGCCGGACGGAATAGGACGACTTAGCCTTATGTCGCGCGGCATGATTGCGACGGAAAAAGAGGGCGGGCCGATGCGCTTCGGCCGTCGTCCAGTTTGCAGTTTGAAAAAACAGGCTCACTTTGCGAAGGAAGGACATGAACCGCATGAAAAGTCTGACGCTAGCTGCAGCGACGGCGATTGCGGTTTGCCTGATCGCAGTCGGTTTGTGCGGCTGTCGTACGACCGTGGCGGTTAGCGATACGGCCCGCAGCGGATCGCAGCAACTGCTCCTGAATTCGTCGGCCGATGCGGTGATCTGCTCGTTCGATTTCAGCCCGCTCGCCCACCGCACGTGCTATCTCAACACCGACGGACTCGGCCCCGAAAGTCATGGTTATTTGCCTTATCGAATTCGAGAGCGGATGAGTCAGCAAGGGGTGCTGCTGACCGACTCGAAAGAAAACGCCGAGGTCATCGTCGAAGCTGGCCTGGCCGCTTACGGCACCGACTCGCAAAAAAATGAAGTCGGCGTTACCAACGCCGACTCGCTTCCCGATCTCTATCTTTGCATCGAAGGAACGCAGTTCGGCGTCGCCAAGCTTTCGCTGTTCGCCTGGGAGTCGAAAACAGGCGAGGCCCTCTGGCATTCCGGCATGATGCGCGCCGACGCGTACCAAAAGTATCGCAAAGTGTTGGGGACCGGCCCTTATTACTCGGGCATGATCCAACATCCGGCCAATCGAGTCGAGCCCGCAGCGAGCCGCCGCCGCTGATCGCGACAGACGGCATGTTGAAAAACGCCCCGCCAGCCGATTCTCGCTTAAACCCCCGGCGCTTCGAGCTCGAAAATTAACTCTTCTTTTAGATTGGGCGCCAGTTCGACGTTCAATTCGGTCTTGCGATTATATCTTTCCGGAATGATCTGTTTCACTTCGTCGACCATTTGGCTCGTATCGCTGTCTTGGCCTCCGGAAATTTGTCTGCCGGTCTGACGGATCGAACGGATTTGGATCCGATGTTTGCCGACGCAGGGGCCTTCCGTCTGCGGGATCTCAAAGATTCCATTTTCGATCTTGCCGCCGACCGATGGGCCCGGCGTGTCGGACGTCGGCAAAAATGAGATCAATCCGTCAGGCAAAAGTTCGCCGTTCAGATAAACCTTGCCGGTCACGCCGACCCGCGGCAAGCCGTCGCCGCTTTCGCCGCAACCGCTCATTAGCACGACGATCGCCGCTGCCGCAAAACAGCGGAGCGTAGTATTCAATCGCTTATCCATTTTATTACTCGCTACCTACGTCAAACGCCGCCGTAGCGGCGAAGGGGAGAAAAGCAAACGTTCAATACGGAGGAACTTGTCGTTTAATACTCGCCCAGCACCTCATGTCCGGCCGGCGTGCCTAGACCTTGCCAGGTGTCGAGATTGACCGTCGAACTGACGAACTGCACCGAGCCGTCCATCATCATCACCAACACGCCGCCGGGGTGCCGGCTGCGGGCCGCCATGTTGATCGCCCGAGAGTCGTGCGCCGCAAAGGTGCCGACGCACGGCGCCATCGGATCGGCCGGATCGGACGAGTCGCACAGCGAAGTCCGAATTTCGTCAGCAATCGAAGAGTTGGGCGTATTGTCGTGTTGATAATGCATCCCTTCGGGATAGCTCCATACGCCGCGATAGTCGCCCTGCGTGCCGGGCGCCACTTTGATGATCTCTGAGACCCCCGCCGTGTTGCTCGTGCCGTCCAAGATGTCGCGCATTTTGACGCTGCTGTTCTGATAAAACATGCCGGGCGTGTGCGAAGGCTTGAGCTCTTTTCTCAACAGCCCCATGCCGGCGTTCGACGTATAACTGTTACGCGAGCGGCAGGCATGCCCAAATTCGCTTTGCCCGTCCGACGGGCATTGAAACATCTCGACGACCATTCCCAGCAGTT
>JBITAD010000301.1:0-3119 GCA_044439945.1 Blastopirellula sp. JB062 | reverse complement strand
CGGTCGAGTCGACAAGTTACGAGCCGCGCGGTTCTAACCGAATTGAAGCGGCGGCGGCAAGCCGCCTGGCGATCCTCCTAAGGCGGTCGCCGCCCCGCTTGAGCGCTTCGCCAGGCAAAGGGCCATTAACGATTTTGCGGATCGTAGCGTCTCGTATTTTGGAAAATCCGTCGCTTAAAAACTGGCGTCGAGGCGTTTCGTCAGAAGTCGCGACCTACGTTTGCTGGTCTGGCGCAAGATTTGCGCGCCTGATTTTTTTAGTGAGAACGTTTATGAACCAACGTCGCGGAGCACGATACGTCGATCCTTCGGTGCAAGGAGGAATCGTCTTGCGGATGCTGACCTATTGGACGGCGTTTCTGATCGTCGGGCTGATCCTGGCATTCGCAGTTCAAGCGTTATCGAACCCGCTCGAACCGATTTCGAGCCATCTGTCGGACGTGTGGCGCAATCAAGGGCCGTTCATCTTGGCGGCGATCTGCTTGCTGCCGATTTTCGCCTATGACTTGATCCGCTTTAGCCACCGCTTCGTCGGCCCGATCATACGATTTCGGACCGTGGTGCGAGAAGCGGTCGAGGGAGATACGCCGCCGCCGTTTCAACTGCGCGATCGCGATTACTGGAAAGATTTTGCGACCGATTTGAACCGCTTGCTAGATCGCCAGCGGAGCCGTCAACCGGACAAGGAGGAGTAAGCGATGCGAAGTGCGAACAAGTCGAACAGACGGCGCGGCATGGCAGTGACGGAGTTGGCGATTTGTCTGCCGGTCGTGGTCTTGATCATGATGGCGTCGATTCAGGGCGCGGAGCTGATGTTTTTAAAGCAATCGGCGGCGATCGCGGCTTATGAAGGCTGTCGAGCGGCGCTGCAGCCGAACGCATCGACCTCGGTCGCGGTCAGCGCCGCATCGCTGGTGTTGGATGATCGCGGCATCGCCGGCGCCGACATTAATCCTTCCAATTTTCCGCGCGCCGACGTCGGGTCTGACGTGACGCTGGCGATCACCATTCCGGTCGCCCGCAACTCGACGTTGCAAGGGTGGATGTTTGCGCCGCCGGTCATTACCTCGTCCGTCACGATGATGAAGGAATACTAAAGGGCGTCGCATGTCGCAATCGACCGAATCCAACGAAATTTGCCGATTGACCCGGCGTTGTTTGCAGCAAGTGCGTCGTTGCCTGGAGGCTGCGACCAACTGCCGCATGCCGCAACAAGGGAGAAGCCGAAAGATTCGGCCTGCCAAACGCGCGCGTTCGGTCTCGCCTCGCGGCGCGGCGGTCGTCGAATTCGCGTTTGCGGCGCCGATCTTATTTTTGTTCGTACTGGCGAGCGTCGAGTTTGGACGCTTGACGATGATCCGTCACACGGCCGACAACGCCGCTTACGAAGCGGCTCGCTATGCGATGGTGCCGGGCGCTACGGCCGCCGAGGCGCGCGAGAAGGCGACGCAACTGATGGCGACCGTCGGTGCTCGCGTCGTCGAAGTCGACGTGAACCCGGAGACCCTTGCGCCGGAAACCGACTTTATCACGGTTACGGTTCGCGTGCCGGTCACCGGCAACAGTTGGGTCGTACCGCAGTACTTTAGCGGATACGCGATCGAAGCGGAGTCGCACCTGGCGACGGAACGATACAACCCCGAGTAAGGATGACGATGACCCACAACCGAAAGCGGAAATCTCGATCGCCTTATCGACGGCGCGGCGCCGTGCTGATTTTGGTCGCCTGTTTGCTGCCGCTGATTTTGTGGATGGCGGCGTTCTGCATCGACGTCGCTTACATGCAGCTGACGCGGACCGAACTGCGAATTGCGACTGACGCCGCCGCCCGCGCGGGAGCGCGGACCTTGAGTCTTGAGCAAGACGCGGCGCTGGCGCATCAATCGGCGATCGACTACGCCGCCAAAAACAACGTGGCCGGCAATACGCTGACCTTGGAAGATCGCGACGTGCAGATCGGATTGTCGGTTCGGACCAACGACGTCGGCCGCTTCGAGTTTCGACCGGGCGGTACGCTGCTTAACTCGGTGCATGTGACCGGACGAAGGACGCTGCAATCGCCCGACGGCGCGGTGCGACTTTATTTGACGCCGATCTTTGGGCATGAGTTTTTTCAACCGGTTTCGGATGCGACCGCTTCGCAAATCGATCGCGACATCGCGTTGGTCGTCGATCGCTCAGGCTCGATGACGTTTCGGATTAATCGCACAAGATACGAGTCTGGCTGGCGCAGTTATGATCCGGTTCCGCCGAGAGCGCGGTGGTGGGCGCTGGTCGACTCGGTCGACGGATTTTTGGCCGAATTGGAGCAAACGCCCCAGCTCGAGTTGGTCTCGCTCTCGACGTACAACAGCCGGGCGACGATCGACGTTCAACTGACTGACCGCTATTCGAGGGTTGAGCGAGCGATCGACGATTACTCCAATCGATACCCCGACGGCTCGACCAACATTACGTCGGGGATGGCTAAGGGGATCGCGACTTTGCAAAACCGAAATTACGCGCGTCCTTACGCTTCGAAAACGATGGTGGTGATGACCGACGGCAATCATAACTACGGCAGCAGTCCGACCTCGGCCGCTTACGATGCGGCCAACGACGACATCGTGGTTCATACGATTACTTACAGCAATAACGCGAATCAATACTTGATGCGCGAAGTGGCACGCATCGGCGGAGGCCAGCACTGGCACGCGCCTGATGGAAGAGAACTTGAAGAGATTTTTCGCGAGATTGCCCGCAATGCGCCAACATTGTTGACGTATTGACGCTTTTTCGCATTGACGGCGTCAGGCGCCAAATGGCGCACCCAACGAACTCTCGATCCCCAAATCAATTAAAGGGTAGGAGCGAAACGATGACTACTGCGGCAATTTTGGAACGACCGGAAACGACCGAGAGCCAGGAAAGCGTCGAAGCGCTTCGCCAAGAGCTCGATATTCTTAAGGCCGAAATCGATGCGATCGGCAAATCGCAAGCGGTGATCGAGTTCAATTTAGACGGCACGATCATCGGCGCCAACGCGAACTTTTTGGGAGCGGTCGGCTATTCGAGCGACGAGATCGTCGGTCAGCATCATCGTATGTTCGTCGAAGACGAGTATGCCCGCAGTCGCGAGT
>JBITAD010000300.1:0-3120 GCA_044439945.1 Blastopirellula sp. JB062 | reverse complement strand
GATCGCTTTCCAACGGCGACGACGGTCATCCGTCGCATTGAAGCGTTGCTCGAATCGGAGCTGCCGGACGAAGCCGCCTTTCGCATTGAATCGGCGGTTATCGAAACGCAAACGCCTGATTTGGTCGACGATTATCGATTGAAGCACGACGCCAGCGAGTCGGCTCAAATTATCGCCGATGACGAAACCCGAATCGCTCCTGAATCATCCGCCCCCGAAACTCCGCCGCCGATCGGGCATACCAAACACTTCACCACCGTCGCTGAAGACCATCAGTCCGGCCGCTACTTTACGCACCCGACCGAAACCGTTCCGACTTGGCGCAACCATCTGCAAACCGGACTGATCGCCGTGGCGCTGATCGTTATCGTCGTATTGATCTTCTGGTTACCGCGGGCCCCTTCCGCCGACGCGCTTTTTGAGCGGATCGCCGCCTCGGTCGACAGCGGACAACTCGACGAAGCCGGGGACGAACTCGATCAATTTCTAACGACCTATCCCGACGATCCGCGCATTGCGGAAGTCGAGTCTTGGAAAGAAGAGCTGAGCCTTGATCGTCGCGAGCGGCGCTATCGATTAACGATGCATCTCCGGCAACAGACCGATACCTTCGACGCAATCGAGATCGCTTACATCGACGCGTTGCGTTTGATCGATTCGGCGCCTGAAGATGCGGCCGCCAAAATGCGAGCCTTGTTGGCAGTCTACGGCCCGCCTGATCGAGTCGACGGCAACGCCCAGCGCTGCTTGGCGCTGGCCGAGCGACGACTCGTTCAACTCGAAAAGCAACTTGCCGAGTCGAGCGGCAAGCAACTCTCCGAAATCGCCGCGCGCCTGGCCGCCGCCAACCAACTTTCGGCTGATCAGCCCGACGAAGCGCGGCGCATTTATCAAGGCCTGATCGAGCTCTACGGAGACAAACCCTGGGCTTGGGAAGAAATTGAAAAAACGCAGAACGCCCTCGCCGAGCTTCCCGCCAGTTCGCCGCCCCCAATGCAGCCGACGCCCGACGCTAAAGAAACGCCCTCCCCGCAAGCGTCTGATGCAGGTGTAAAAAAAGAAAAAGCGGCAGCAGAAGCGAAGAAAACGCCCGACTCGGCGCCCAGCGCGCCAGAAAAAGAGCCGCCCGCTGCGTCTACCGACGACTCGCAGAAAAGCCCGTAGGCGACTGACCGCTTAATTCGCCGTTTCGACGGCGGCGTTATTGCCTGGCTGTTTTTGCGGCTGGCCGTTCTGGCCGCGTTGATTGGGTTGCTGGTTGTTGTTCTGCTTTTGTTCTTTTAACAATTTGTCGAGGGCTTCTCGAATCTTCTCTGGGTTACCGCTGCCGTTAAGCGTAATCACTCGCATCGTCGAAACGGGCTTGGCTAATTCGTCGATACGTTTGATCATATCGGTCACCAACGTCATCAAGCTTTCTCCCTCGGTCGAAATCAGCAACGTATTCGAAACGCTGTCGATGCCGATCGACAGCTTACCTTGAAACGTGATCCGAGTCGGCGATTCGGCGCTGCTGTCGTCGCCGAAGAACGAAGATCGCGATCGCCCCGATCCGGAGCGTTGTTGATCCCCCTGCTGATTTTGTTGCAGCGCTTTGTCATTGGAGGAAAGTAGATCCCGAAAGACGTCTTTGACCGCGTCGGCGATCACTTCCGCTTTGGAATAGCGAACTTGATAGATCGAGTTGATTCGAGCCGTTTGCGAGGTCACCGGCTCTTGGCGATCGTAAAGCTCGATCAATTCGGCAATCGTCTTCAGTTGGTCATGGTCGGCGCCCTGCACGACGATCGTATTGGTGTCGCTATCCGAGATAAATCGTAAAGGGCGACGATTCGAGAGACGCAACGGATCCGCCTTCTTTTGCTCGTCCGGCATCCCATACCACCACCGGCGAAACGAGTCGTTCGAATCGTCTTCTTCCGCTTGCTCAAAAAAATCTTCCAGGCTGTACGTAACCCAGGTCGCCGATGCGTATTTCAACTTAAACACATGGTAGTCTTTGGGCGGCGGCGCCAATTCGCGAATTAAATCTTCGAGCCGATTTAGCGCTTCGGCGTCGGTCGAACTCATCGTCAAACGACCTTGCGAATCAAGCCCCACCTGAATCGGCGGGGTCTCAGCGGCGACCGGCGGCGAGTTCTTTTCCTCCGAATCGACCGTCTCGTTAACGCTTTTCCGTTCTTGGGCGAAACGAAACTTCCCCCTCGGCAAGCTGGTCGCTTTATCTTCAGTACCGGTCGGCGCTTGCGGCGTCGGCTCTTTTTCTTCCGTCGCAGCTTTGGGCGCGGGCAGATCTATTTGCAGGCGATTGGCCCCGGCGCCGGGCCAAAGCTTTTCCACCCGATCCATTAATCGACGCGCCGTCTCGGCATCGCCGACGTCGACCCGGCGGACCAAATCGCCCGGCGTCCCCTCAGGCGGAATCTCACCCAACTGAACCAGCAACTTATTAATCTCTTGTAACTCAATTTCGTTCGCCCAGAGCAATAAACGGTTGCTGATCACGTCGGCGTCGACCCGGAACGAATCGTCTTCTTTTTCTTCTTCTTGATTACGACGGCCATACCCGTACCCGAAGTAAGAGTAGCGGTTGCGCTGCGAATCATCTTTCTGCTCTTCTTCGCCCATCATAAAGCGAATTGTTCCGGCGACGTAATCCGCTTTTAATCGCCGCAGCGGAATCACCTTGAACTCGCGTCCCGAACCGTCGAGTTTTTCGATCAATTTTTTGACTTGCTGATGATCGCGCTGATCGGCGATCGCAACGACCGCTTTGTTTTTTTCGTCGGCATACAGCACGGTCGCCGGATCTAGCCCGCCGGTCTCTTCCAGCACTTTAATGACGGTCGCCGGATCGAGTTGAGCCAAACGATAGATTTGCATGTTTTCAAAACCGTCCGACGTCGCAAATTGGCCCGCTTTCGGCACGTCGAGCATTCGAACCGCTTGAGAAACGAGCGCGATGCGGTTCGGAGGACCGTAGGCGATGATGCTGTTGTTTCGCATGTTCACGATCAATTGCAGTTTCTCTTCTTTGCCGCCGCCGCTACCGCCGCCCCCCTTTTTTCCCTGCTGCATACGTTGCATCTGCTGCTGCATTTGTTGTTGCATCCGCTGCTG
>JBITAD010000299.1:0-3138 GCA_044439945.1 Blastopirellula sp. JB062 | reverse complement strand
CTCGAAGCGGTCGTGAAATGCGGTTGTGGGAACAGCTTTACCACACGCAGCACGCGAAAAGAAATCGTCGTCGACGTCTGCAGCGCGTGTCACCCGTTTTATACCGGCAAGTTGAAATTTGTCGATTCCGGCGGTCGAATTGAGAAATTCAAGAACAAGATCGCCAAGAGCGGTTACGCCAGTCTCGCGAAGCCGAAGAAGAAAAAGAAGTAGCGACGGCAGCAACGATTTTCGTCTAGCGCGAGCTTTCTGATTTTCTAGAGAGCTCGCGTTCTTCGTTGACTGACTTCTTTTTTCGTTCTCGTTCGTCCTTCTAAAGGCGTTGTCATGCGTGAGATGCTGGAAGAAAAATTAGCCCGCTTCGAGTTGCTCGAAAAACAAATGAGCGATCCCGAAGTGATGGGCAATTCGAACCAGATGGCGACCATTGCGCGCGAACATGGTTCGCTCGCCAAGCTGGCGACGAAGTATCGTACGTTTAAAAATACGATCGACGAGATGAGCGAAGCGAAGGAGTTGCTCGAAAGCGACGACGAAGAAATGCGCGAGTTGGCCGAGGCCGATCTCGAATCGCTGAAGCTTAGCCGCGAAAAGCTGTGGCAAGAACTGCTCGATATGACGATCGGCGGCGACGACGCCAACCGAACCCGAGTCGTCTTAGAAATTCGCGGCGGCGCCGGCGGCGACGAAGCGGCGCTTTTCGCTCGCGACTTGTACGAAATGTACAAACGCTTCGCCGAAACGAAAAAGTGGAAGTACGAAGTGATGGAAGCCAACCCGACCGAACTCGGCGGGTTTAAGGAAGTCATCATCAGCGTCGAAGGCGAAGGCGTCTATCGCGAGATGCAATACGAAAGCGGCGGTCACCGCGTGCAACGCGTGCCCGAGACCGAAGCGAAAGGTCGCGTGCATACTTCGGCGGCGACCGTGGCGGTCATGCCTGAGCCGGAAGACGTCGAGTTTGAGCTCAATTCGGAAGACTACGAAGTCGAGCGTTACGCCGCGTCGAGCGGGCCTGGCGGGCAGCACGTTAACAAAACGGCTTCGGCCGTGCGACTAATTCACAAGAACGGCGTGGTCGTCCAGTGCTGCGAAGAGCGAAGTCAGCATAAGAACTTGGCTAAAGCGCTCCGCTTGCTCAAAACGAAGCTGTACGAAGTCAAGCGAGCCGAAGAAGAAAAGCAGCGTTCCGACCATCGCAAGTCGCTCGTCGGGTCCGGCGATCGCAGTCAGCGAGTTCGTACCTACAATTTTCCTGAAAATCGAGTTACCGATCACCGCATTAATTTGACGCTGTACAAGCTGGATCAAATCATCGCCGGCGCTTTGCAGCCGGTCATTGACGGCTTGATCGATTACGATCGTCAGCAATTGCGCGGCACGATGGGCAATCTCGACTAACGCCGCGCCCCAGCGGAGGTCAGATGGCGGTCGAAGAGCCATGGACGGTCGGTCGCTTATTGAAGTGGACCGAAGACTATCTGAAACAAGGCGGCGCCGATTCTCCGCGTTTAGACGCCGAACTGCTGTTGGCCGAATCGCTCGGTTGTCAGCGAATTGAATTGTATACCCGGTTTGACGAGACGGTCGCCGACGAGCCGCGCGGTCGGTTTCGCCAATTCGTCAAACAGCGCGCCGCCGGCATGCCGGTCGCTTATCTGTTAGGCCGAAAAGAATTTTACTCGCGCGATTTCCGCGTCTCGCGCGACGTCTTAATTCCTCGTCCCGAAACCGAGCATTTGGTCATCGCCGCGTTAGATCGACTGCGCGGCGAAGGGGCGCCTGCCGCCGCCAAGATTTGCGACGTCGGAACCGGCAGCGGTTGCGTCGCCGTTACGTTGGCCAAAGAGTTGTCGACTATGCAAGCGACGGCGATCGACATTAGCGAAGCTGCTTTGCACGTCGCGCGTAACAACGCCGAAAAGCATGGCGTCGCCGAGCGAATCGAATTTATTGTCGGCGACCTGCTAACGCCGATGTCGGAGACCGCCCCGTTTGACGTGATCGTCAGCAATCCTCCGTATATCGGTCTAGTCGAGAAAGCGTCGTTGCCGAAAGACGTCGTGCAGTACGAACCGCATGAGGCGCTATTCAGCGGCGATGATGGGTTAGACGCGATTCGTCGACTCATCGACCAGGCCCCCGCGCGGCTTCGGCCGGGGGGTTGGCTATTGATCGAATTCGGCCCGGTCGTCGCCGAAGCGGCGACCGCGATTCTGGCCGCCGACGATCGATTCGAGACGCCGACAGTCGAGAAAGATTTGGCGAAGCTGCCGCGCATTTTGGCGGCCAGACGAAAGTCTGCCTAGAGCCGGGCCGACGCTATCGCTGTTCGACGTTGACCGTACGCCCCACCACTTGATATTCAGGCGCCGTGATCGAAGCGGGGCCGTTCCCTTCGTCGATGACGGTGCGATTGCGCCCCAACTTTTTGGCGGTCTTCATCGCCTTTTCTAATCGTTTGATCACTTTGGTCGTCGAGTCGTCGGCGATAACTTCGGTAACGCCGATGCTGACCTGCATCGTCACCTCTTCGCCTTCGAGATTAAAGGTGGTCGCTTCCAGCGTCTGACGGATTCGTTCGATGCTGCTCGTTGCGTTACGCGGGCCGGTATCGCCGAAAAAGATCATGAATTGCTGGCCGGTCGTTCGGCTGACGATATCAAACCCGCGATCTTTGCGGATCAGTTCGCCAAGCAAATGCCCAAATTCGGCCAGCAAACGATCGCCAGCTTCGGCGCCTAATCGCTCGTTGATTTTGCGCAGGCGATCGATGTCGAGCAGCGCGACGCTGACAAGACGCTCGCGGCGAATGTCGGCGCGCCACCATTCGAAGAACACGACTTCCAATCCGTTTCGGTTGTGCAGTTTCGTCAAGCCGTCAAACTGCATCGTGCGGTCGATTTCGCCCAGTCGGCGTTCTGCTCGCAAAACGGTCAGCAAAGTGTCTTGCATCTTGTCGCGCAGGTCGTGAGCAAGGTCAATCAAGCGACCGATCTCTTGCAGCAGCCGACGGCGACCATCAGCAGGGTCCGACCCGATATCAAGATTGTCGATATTGCTGATCGTCGTTTCGATTTGGGCCGCCTGTTCCATCAGCACCATGCTCAGCGAACTGCCGATATCGGAATACTCTCC
>JBITAD010000298.1:0-14222 GCA_044439945.1 Blastopirellula sp. JB062 | reverse complement strand
ACGCAACTTCGATCACGTCGTCGAGCGTCTCTTCATCGTCGAAGTCGGCGTCGCGAATGGCGCGCAAGACCGGCGCTTTGTCTCCGACCGGCCGCAGATAGTACCAACCTTCGCGAATGCGTCCTTCGTCTAACAGCAACGTGCCGACCTCGCGACAAATTTCGATCAGCGCATCTTCCAAGGCGTCGCGAGTCTCTTCGGGCAGATCTTCGCCCCCTTCGGCGAACAGCAACGGCAGCCCTAAACGAACGCGAGCCGACATTTTTAGCGCCTCGAACAATTCATAATGCTTTTTCTCGCGTCGAAATTCGTCGGCAAGTCGCAGCAGCGCCGCTTCGGCGCCTTGTTGCTCGAGAGCGCTTCGTATTTCGTCGTAGGGACTGGCGGGCAAGGGGATATCTCCGGACGGCGGATAGAAAGGCAATCTAACGAAGGGCCGGTTTCAAATCCTCGTTTCGGTTTTGAAACCGGCTCTACCGTTCTATCGTATCAAGCCGAACCGCGCGAGTGAAGAAAGCCGCCGGTCCGGTCATAACGATTTTGCCGAGCGGAAAAACTGCGCTCGACTTCAAGGCCGAAACAAGGCGATGCTAGCCGATAGAGGCGAACCGGGCACTCATTCTCTTCGAGGCGAAGCGGCGATGGCGGACACGCAATATTACGACTGCGTCATTATCGGCGGCGGACACAACGGGTTGGTCGCGGCCGCTTATTTGGCCAAGGCCGGCAAAAAAGTGTGCGTGCTAGAGCGTCGCCATGTTTTGGGCGGCTGCAGCACCACCGAACAGCTTTGGCCCGGCTTTCAGGTTTCGACCGCCGCCTATGTAATCAGCCTGTTTCTGCCTGAGATCATCCGCGATCTGCAACTGAAATCGCACGGCCTAACAATCTTGCCGCGCGATCCGTCGTCTTTCACTCCGACGACGGACGGGCGATCGCTGCTGTTGCGTCATGACGAGCTGGCGACGCAAAAAGAGATCGCCAAGTTCAGTCAGCGCGACGCCGAACGTTATCCGCAATACAACGCTTTGCTAGAGCGGGTCGCCAAAGTGATCGAGCCGCTCTTGTCGAAAACGGCCCCCGACCCGCTGCCGATGCCGAAAAGCTGGCGCAAGATCGGGGTGTCGAAACGCTTGCGCGACGCCAGCCGATTATGGGACATGTACGGCGAATTGGGGCAACTCGGAACCGATATGCCGGCAGCGCTCGAATTGCTGACCGGCGCCGCGCGCCCGATCGTCGAGCGCTGGTTCGAGAGCGAGCCGCTGCGTGCGACGCTGGCTACCGACGCCGTCATCGGCGCATTCGCTTCGATCTCGGCGCCAGGCACCGCTTACGTGTTGATGCACCATGTCATGGGAGAAGCCGGCGGAAAACGAGGCGTGTGGGGTTACGTTCGCGGCGGCATGGGAGGATTGGCGACGGCGCTGGAAAAAGCGTGTCGGCAATATCGCGTCGACATTCGCCGCGATGCGCCCGTCTCGCGCATCTTGGCCGATCAAGGCAAAGTGCGCGGCGTCCAGCTTGCCGGCGGAGAAACGATCGAAGCGGAAACGGTCGGATCGAGCGTCGACGCACATTTGACGTTCGAAAAATTTCTCGATCCCGATCAATTGCCGCCCGAGTTCTTGACGGCGATTCAAAACATCGACTATTCATCAGCTTCGGCGAAGATCAATTTGGCGCTGTCCGAGCCCCCCAACTTTTCCGCCGCACCTTCGACCGGCGTCGCCGAGCATCATCATGGCACGATGCACGTTTCGCCCACGATCGACTATATCGAGCGTGCGTATGACGACGCCAAGTATGGGCGTCCGAGCGAAAACCCGATCTTGGAGATGACGATGCCGACGTCGGTCGACGATTCCATCGCCCCCGAAGGACGGCACATTTTGTCAATGTTCGTGCAATACGCTCCTTATCAATTGCGCGAAGGCTCGTGGGACGACGTCAAAGAGCAATTCGCCGATCGTTGCGTCGACGTTTTAGCGCAATATGCGCCCAACGTGCCCGGTTCCATCTTGCATCGCCAGGTGCTTTCTCCGCTCGATCTTGAACGAACGTTCGGCCTCACGGGCGGAAACATCATGCAAGGCGCGATGAACTTTAATCAACTGTTCGTCACGCGCCCCGTGCCGGGCTGGGCCGACCATCGTACGCCGATCGCCGGACTGTATTTGTGCGGCGCCGCAAGTCATCCCGGCGGAGGCGTCATGGGCGCGGCCGGAAGAAACGCCGCGACGGAAATGCTGCGCGACTATTGATCGAGATCGGCGGCGAGGGGTACGTCATGCGTCTAGCTCGCCGCGAAATACGGTGATCGCCGAACCCCGCAGTTTGACTCGATCGCCGTCCAAGGTCAGCTCGATCTCTCCGCCGCGTGCCGAACATTGCCGAGCGCGAAGCGTCGATCGTTTCCACTTGGGCGCCCAATACGCCGCCAAGCCGCAGTGGGCCGATCCGGTCACGGGGTCTTCGTCGATGCCGTAACCCGGCGCGAAAAATCGCGAGAGAAACTCGTATCGCCGGCCGTCGCCGCGACAAGTGACGATCACGCCGCGCGTGCGGATTTCGGCCAGGCGGCGGAAGTCGGGCGAAAGCTGGCGCAACTGCGCTTCGTCGGCGACTTCGACCAAGACGTCGCGCCGACTGCGTCCGGCGGCAATCGCTCGGCAGCCGAGCGCCTCGATCAACCCCAGCGGCGGCTCGGCTTGTTCGATCTCGTCTAGCGGAAAATCGAGCTCGATCCGCTCTCCGCTTCGCACGGCGGTTAAGACGCCGCTACGAGTATTGAACTCGATCGTCGCCTCAGGCTTCGCACGGGCGGTTTGCCATAAAAAGTGAGCCGCCGCCAACGTCGCGTGCCCGCAAAGATCGACTTCGACCCTCGGCGTGAACCATCGCAAGCGAAACCGGCTCTCTTCCGGCGAGAGAAACGCCGTTTCGGAAAGATTCATTTCGGCGGCGACCGCTTGCATCCAACGGTCGTCTCTGGCTTGATCGAGCCAGCAGACGGCTGCCGGATTTCCGGCGAACGGCCGATCGGTAAACGCGTCGATCTGATAAAGCGAAAACGGCATTTGACGACTGCGGGGTTCGACGAAACGAAATGCTCTAAGATGACAGACAATAAAAATCGAGCGGGGGTTCGCCTTGGTAGCGGTCGACCGGCGATCTGATTCTAATAAGGCTTACGCCGTTCGCTTTTTCACCGCATCGATCATTCTATGAAACCGAAAATCGCCGTTACGATGGGAGATCCGGCGGGAGTCGGGCCCGAGATCGCCTTGCGATTGTTGGCCGATCCCAAGGTCTCCGCTGATTGCACGCCGATCGTATTTGGCGACGCGTCTTTATTACGTCGAGTCGCCGATCATTTGAAACTGCCGATGTGCGACGCGATTGTCGACGCCCAATTGGGTCACTCGGCATTGGCCGCGCAAAATTCGCCGGCAATCTTCGATTTGCGCGCGATCGCCGCAGAGAAGGTTGTGCCTGGCGAAATTTCGGCCGATTGCGGCCAGGCTTGTTACGCCTATATTTTGGCGGCGATTCGGGCCGCCGAAGCCGGCTCAGTCGACGCGATCAGCACCGGCCCGATCAATAAAGAGGCGCTGCACGCCGCCGGAATCCACTATCCGGGGCATACCGAAATCTTCGCCGCCGAAACCGACGCGGCGCGAATTTGCATGATGCTGACTTCGGAAGAAATTACTTGCGCCTTCGTCACCACGCATGTCGGCTATGCCGAAGTGCCGGCGCTGTTGACGGTCGAGCGAATCGCCGAAGTGATCCAATTGAGTCACGAAGCGATGCGTCGCATTCGGGGTCGCGCGCCCAAAATGCTTGTCTGCGGACTGAATCCGCATGCAGGCGAACATGGGTTATTCGGCGACTCGGAAGAAGAGCGAATCATCGCACCGGCCATCGCCGCCGCCCAAGCGAAAGGGATCGATATCGCCGGCCCCTTTCCGCCAGATACCGTCTTTTTACGCGAGCGACGCGCCACGACCGATTGCGTGATTTGCATGTATCACGATCAAGGGCACATTCCGCTGAAAGCCTTGGCTTTCGACGTTGCGGTTAACATCACGTTGGGCCTGCCGATTATTCGTACGTCGGTCGATCACGGCACCGCGTTCGATATCGCCTGGCAAGGAAAAGCGGGCATAACCAGCTTGATCGAAGCGGTTCGTTTAGCGACCCGCCTGGCGACCGAACCGCCTGTGTGACGCCTGCTCTGGTCATTTCCGCTTCGGCCAGAGATGACCGCATCTATTCCGGGGGGCCTTCGTCGGTCGCCCTGGCGGGGTTTGCCGGCGGCAGCGATATTAAGCCGATTTCGCCCCCGAATTGGGGAGCTTCGCCCCGTTTCGACTTGTCGTAGAAAACTGCGAAAGCGGAAGCTAGAATGTTTGCGTACGCTAGTCTACCGCCTTTCCAACCCTTTGAGTCGCACGCATGTCGCTTCGTCCTATTTTTTCGTTGTTCGTTTTGCTGGCCATGTCCGTCGCCGTATTGCGCGCCGAAGAGCAGGCCCCGGTCGCATTTTCAGAAACGCCGCTCGATACGGTCGAGATGGTGCGGACCTTTAAAAACGTGCGCATTCGTCGTCCGCTGATTATCACCCACGCCGGCGACGGCAGCGGTCGACTGTTCATCGCCGAGCAACAAGGGGTGATTCATATCATGCCCCAAGACGAAGCCGAGGGAGAGACGACGCAAGTCTTTCTCGACATCGAGAAGAACGTTCACTTTAACCCGCGCAAAAACGAAGAGGGCTTTCTCGGTTTCGCGTTTCACCCCAAGTACGCCGAAAACGGCCATTTTTATGCGTATTACACGACAGAGAAAGAACCGCAGCTTTCGGTCATTTCGCAGTTCACCGTTTCGAAAGACGATCCGAACAAAGCCGATCCCGCTTCCGAAAAAGTGCTGATGACGATCAAACAGCCGTTTTGGAATCATAACGGCGGCACGATCAAGTTTGGTCCTGACGGATATCTATACATCGGTTTGGGCGACGGCGGCAGCGGCGGAGACCCGAAAGGGAACGGTCAAAATCTGTCGACGCTGCTCGGTTCGATCTTACGTATCGACGTCGATCATCAAGCCGACGGCAAAAATTATGCGATCCCGGCCGACAATCCCTTTGTCGATACGGAAGGCGCGCGTCCCGAGATTTACGCCTACGGCCTACGCAACGTCTGGCGTTTCAGTTTCGATCGCGAAACCGGCACGCTGTGGTGCGGCGACGTCGGCCAAGACATTTGGGAAGAAATCGACCTGATCGTCAAAGGGGGCAACTACGGCTGGAACAAGCGAGAAGGATTTCATGAGTTCAAAGACAGCGGAGTCGCCGCCAACGACAAAATGATCGAACCGATCTACGAATATGATCACGAAGTAGGCAAATCAATCACCGGCGGTCTCGTCTATCGCGGTACGGCCGTGCCGGAATTGGTCGGAAAATACTTGTACGCCGACTACGTGACGGGTAAAGTTTGGGCGCTAGACTATGATCTGGAAGCGAAGAAAGTTCGTAACAACTACCGCATCGCCAACCCCTCGAATCCGCCGGTCGTCACCTTCGGCGAAGACGAAGCAGGCGACGTGATCGTCAGCGCGATTTACGGAGAGTACGGCACGCTCTATCGGTTTAAGTCGAAAAAATAGTCGGAGAGGAGCGAGAGCTTGAAAGTCGCAATCATCGGCGCTGGAATGGCGGGCCTGGTTTGTGCTCGAGAGCTCTCTTCTCATCACGACGTTTCTCTCTTCGATAAAGCGCGCGGCCCCGCAGGCCGCATGTCGACCCGACGTGCGGCGGACGACCTGCGTTTTGACCATGGCGCGCAATATTTCACCGCTCGCGATCCCCGCTTTCGACAACAAGTCGAAGCTTGGATCGACGCGGGCGCGGTAGCCGCTTGGGAAGGTCCGATCGGCGTGCTGCAATGCGGCGAAATCACCCCGACTGAGGACCCGCCGGTTCGCTATGTCGGTTGCCCGGCCATGAATGCGCCGGTCAAGCGGCTCAGCGAAGGCTTGAATCTACAGCTCTTGCGCAAGATCGAAACGATCGAGCGGCGTGACGCCCTCTGGCGATTGACCAGCGACGACGGCGAAGCGTACGGACCGTTCGACGCGTTAATTTGTACGACTCCTCCGGCGCAAGCGGCGGATCTGCTGCGAGCCTCGGCGCCAGGCGTCGCGGCGCAACTTGACCCCATCGTGCTGAACCCCTGCTGGGCGACGCTTGTCCAATTTTCGCAACGGCTGCCGTTATCGATCGACGGGGCCTTCGTGCATGATTCGCCGCTGTCGTGGATCGCTCGCAACAGTAGCAAACCGGGGCGCGACCCGTCGCGCGATTGTTGGGTGCTGCATGCGTCGCAAGCGTGGAGCCTTCGTCATTTCGAGCAATCGCCTGCGGAGATCGCGCCGCAAATGTTGGCGGCGCTAGCGGCCGCGGCGCAAATCTCGCTGCCGGGGATCGCTTATCAAACGGCGCATCGATGGCGGTATTCGATCCCGCCGCAACCGTTAAGCGTGGGTTGCGTCGCCGATCGCGAACTGCGCCTGGCGGTCGGCGGAGATTGGTGCCAACAAGCGAAGGTGGAGGGCGCCTATTTAAGCGGACTGTCGCTGGCCGAAGCGACGACCGCTTGGGAGAACGATTTGGCTTAGTTTCTTCTAGCGAAGGGAATGGAATGAACGATTCGTGGAGCATGATCGTCTTTCGCCTGACCGAACTGCCGCGTCGCTTGCAAATGCGACGTCGGCGGCAAGATCGCTTGTCGCAGCGTAGCGGCTGGCTCCGCGCACGCGGGCGCCGCCGTTACGATCGACACGATTCGCACAACGCTCAGCCGGCGCGTAAGCTACGCTTTCTCAGACGCATTCCGGCCAGTCGGACGGCGTCCACCGCACCCACGCTCTGAAAAGTATTCCGATGAACAAGCGCGACAAACATTCGGCCGCCGACCTTGACGCTCCGCGTGATCCGAAAGATCGATTGAAGAAAAAAGAGTACGAGCGAGAGCTCGAAAAACTTCAAATCGAACTGGTTAAAGCCCAGGAATGGGTCAAGAACCAAGGAACGCGACTGGTCGTCTTGTTTGAAGGACGCGACGGCGCCGGCAAGGGAAGCACGATCAAACGGATCTCGGAACGAATGAATCCGCGCGGCTGTCGAATCGTCGCCTTAAGCAAGCCCTCTGACATCGAACAAACGCAATGGTACTTTCAGCGCTACGTCGCACACCTGCCGTCCGCCGGCGAGATCGTGCTGATGGATCGCAGCTGGTACAACCGGGCAGGAGTCGAAAGAGTAATGGGGTTTTGCACCGAAACCCAGTACCAAGAGTTCCTGCGGAGCGCACCGGAGTTTGAGCGGATGCTGATCCGCAGCGGCATTCACCTGGTGAAATATTGGTTTGCGGTCAGCTACGAAGAGCAAGGAAAACGATTTCAGAAACGGCTCTCGCAACGAGAAAAACGTTGGAAGTTTAGCCCGATGGATATCGAAGCGCGCAACCGGTGGTACGACTACTCGCGTGCGCGCGACGCTATGATGGCTGCGACCGACATTCCGGAAGCTCCGTGGTACGTCGTTCCTTCCGACGACAAGCGGCGAGCCCATCTCAATTGCATTTCGCATCTGCTCAGCTTGGGCGACTATCAAGAAGTGCCGCAGAAGAAGATCAAGCTGCCGCAACGGGACGAGAAAGACCCGTACGTCAACGACCTGCGCGGCGAGCGAAGATTTATTCCTCAACCGTATTAGCGTCGGTTTTACGAGCCTGTTTTGAGACCGGCTCTACAGCGATTTGGAATTCGTCGCGCGTTTGGCTTGCGACGTCAATTGGCGCAGAACTCGTTTTTTTTCGTCAATCGCGTCGGCGATCGCCGCTTCAATCTCTTCACGCTCGGCCTGGTCGGTCGCTTCTTCCAGTCGAATTTGCAATTCCTCGACGACCGCCAAATGGGCCTCTTCGATCGCGCGCTGGGCGTTTTCCGGCCCTGCATAGCAAAATCCGTCGAAGTTTTCTTTCATTGTCTAACGCATCGTCGCTTGAATATCAGTTCGCGCGGCGCGAGAGTCACGCCGCACTTCTCATGATAACAAAGGAGCCGGCGGCTCGCTCGCTACTGAGTTCCGAATTGCGCCTGCTTATTTCAAACCGGTCGTCGCAATCCCTTTCAAAAACGTTCGCTGCGTCAAAAAGAATAGCAGCACGATCGGCAGCGTAAACAAGGTCGCCGCCGCCAACAACAAATGCGTTTGATCGCTATACGAGCTGACGAATTGTTCGAGCCCGTAGGCCAGCGGAAATTTCCGCTGATCGCTTAACAACAATAGCGGTCCGCTAAAGTCGTTCCAGGCGGCGATAAATTGAAACAGCGCGACGGTCGCCAGCGCCGGCTTGGAAAGGGGGAGGACGATACGCCAAAAAATCCCCCATTCGCCCAAGCCGTCGATTCGAGCGGCTTCGCTCAGTTCTTCCGGAATGGTTCGAAAAAATTGCCGCAATAAAAAGATCGAGAATGCGTCTCCCAAAAAGGTGGGCACAATCAACGCGCCCAACGTGTTGTAAAGCCCGACTTCGCGTAAGAGCAGAAAACGCGGAATCATCGTGACGTGCCAGGGGAGCAGCATCGTGCCGATCAATACGCCGAACAATAGATTCCGCCCTGGCCATTGCAATTTTGAAAAAGCGTAGGCCGCCATCGAACAGGAGAAAAGAGTTCCGACAACCGATCCCAGACATATCAGCAACGTATTGCGGAGATAAAGAAAAAACGGCATCGAAGAAACCGCTTCGCCGTAATTTTCCCATCGCCATGTCTGGGGCAACAGCGCATGCGGATTCGCTTGTATTTCGGCAGGCGACTTGAGCGACGAAAAAATAAGGATCGCCAGAGGACCGGCCAATAGAATCGCAACGACGAACAAGGCGACGTAGGCCGCCACTTTTTCTCCCAGATTCAGTCTCATTCGGCCGTCTCCCGCGCTGCGTCGACCTGACGTTGAATCACGCGCGTCGCCTGTTGCAATAACGTTCGGCAATCTGGCTCGACCGATCCAAGCATTGCGATTTCGGCGACGTCTTTGATCTCGTTATTAAAAAATGCGCCCCCGGGAACGACCGGCACGGGATATTGATGCTGGCTGCCGGCCAAATCGACGAACTGAGCGAACAGCGGCTCTGATTTTAGGAACGCTTGAAACTTCGGCTCGCGCGTGACCTGGGCGGAAACGGGTATCCATCCTCCGTCGACGCAGGTTTCAGCCGCTTCGGCCTCGTGCCCCAGACCGCTCCAAAATTTCATAAACTCCCATGCGCCGGCGGCATTTTGGGCGCCTCGCGGCACGACGAAATTATTGCCATTGACCCAACCGGCGCGCCGGCGTCCGCCGGGCGGCGGCGGCAAAGGACAAACGCCGAACTGCGTCACCCGTTCTCCCCGCTCTTGCTGCGATTTTTGAAAAGCGCGGATATCGCGAACGCGCCACTGGCCGTCCATCACCACGGCGTAACGTCCGGCCAACAATGGAAATTTTTTACCCGGCAACGATTGATCGCCTTGGCGGAATGCGGCGATCTCAGCGGGGCCGTAGCGGCGTCGATATCCGGCCATCCACTCTAAGGCCGCAACCACCTGCGGATCGTCGGCCGTCACTTGCTGCGAAGCTTGGTCATAAAATCGCCCGCCGAAAACGAAACCCCACGCCCACAGTCGTCGCGAATCGGGCAGATAGCCATGACGTTCGCGATTTACATGCGACCCCGGCGGAGCGATCGTCGCTTCGATCCGATCCAAGTCGGCCAACGTTTGCGGCGGCGCCAAATCATATTGTTCCAGCATCGTCTGGTGATAGTAGAGCGCTCGTACGTCCAAGCCGTTCGGCAGCGCATAGAGACGATCGCGATAGGTCGCCAAGCGACGAGCCGCCGGAAAAAGCCATGTTTCGGCTTTACGAACTTCGCTTGCCGGCGCGAAAGCGTCGAGCGGTTGAATCGCCCCTCGGGCGCCCCAATCGGCGATGACCGGATCATCGATATTCAGCAAATCAGGCGGATCGCCGCCGGCGACGGCCAAAAAGAACTTGAGATCCAGATTGTTGCCGGGCATTGCGATGGCGCGAACGAAATGCTCGTTTTGCGATTCGTTGAAGCGGCGGACGATCGATTCGACCGTGGCGCGATCGGCGCCTCCCCAAAAATGCCAAAAACGCACTTCCTTTCGTTGCGGCGGAGTCGGCGAGCGTAAAGGCTCGCCGCGCAAGGCCGCGTAAGCGACGATCGCCAACAAACCGGCGACGGCGACCATTTGCATCGTACTGCGGCTCATGGTCATCCCTCGTAATAGACCCAACGTCTAGAGGTTCGAAACAGCAACAACGTCGCCCCCAACAACAAGACGAACAAGAGCCACGCGATCGCCGAAGCGTAACCCATATCGAGATGCTGAAACGCGCTTAAAAAAAGTTGCAAGCTAATCATCATGGTCGAACCGGCCGGCGAACCGCGGCCTTCGCTAACGATATAAATCTGCGTAAACGCTTGCACCGATTGGATCAGCCCCATCACGAGATTGAAAAAGATGATCGGGGTAAGCATCGGCAACGTAATATGAAAAAAACGCCGCAGCGGTCCGGCTCCGTCTAATTGCGCGGCTTCGTAGAGCGAGCGCGGAATATCGCCGAGCGCCGCTAGATAAATCACCATGAAATTTCCGACGCCCCAAAGACTCATCAGCACTAACGCGTCTTTCGAGCCTGGGGCGAACGTCCCGGTTCGCCAAAAATTCGAGACCAGATCGCTCGGCGATTCCAGCCATTGAGGCGCGGGCAACCCCAAAAATGAGAGCCCGTAGTTGATCATGCCGTCTCGCGGATCAAGCAGCCACATCCACAAAATGCTGGCCGCGACTACCGGTATAATCGACGGCAAAAAGAAGAGAGTGCGAAAAATCGCCTGGCCCCGTATCGGCAGCGAGAGCAACACCGCCAAAGAGACGCCCAGCAAGATCGATAACGGCACGCCGACCGCCGCGTAATAGAGCGTATTTCCTAGCGCTTGGCCAAACCCGGTTCCTGACGCAATTTCGCCCGCCAAACGGACGTAATTTTCTCCCCCGATCCAGCGGGGCGAATTGATCAAATCGTAACGGCAAAAACTCCAGTACAAAGACGCCGAGAACGGAAACAGGTATAACAGCACCAATCCGCCCAGCCAGGGGCTGGCGAACGCGTAGCCTGCAATTCGATTTCGGGTCGAACTCACGCCGTTTCGCACTTCGATAATTCGGAAGGTGGGCGGACCGTCATTACCGGTTTTGAGCCGGAAGCTGACAAACGATTGTACCGTCGACGAAGCGAAACCGGGAGACGACGCTTCCTTGCATCTCCTTAGCAGTCGATAACACGTATCCGACCCAATCCCTTTTAACCAACGCGCGACAGCGATGACACTCACGCCTCTTTCGACGCCGAACTGCCAACGAAAGTTACGCATCTCGCGAGACGAAGCGGGAGTACCTCATATTTTCGCCGAATCAAGTGAGGATGCGCTCTACGGACTCGGCTATATGCATGCGACCGACCGCATCACGCAAATCATGTTCGCCAGGGCGGTTTCGGCCGGGCGCGCGGCCGAACTGATCGCTGACAAAGAAGAACTGCGCGAAACCGATCGTTTTTTTCGCCGCATCGGACTGCACCGCAATCAACAGCGCGAAGTCTCGCTGTTACGGCACCATACTCGCGAACAAATCGCCCATTATTCGACCGGCGTCAATGATGGCGCCGCCGCCGTCGGTCAGTCTTTGCCGATGTGGGCGACCGGTTTCGAGGCCGAACCATGGGATCCGGTCAGCGTGCTGCTGATCGGCAACTTGCTCAGTTTCGGCGGACTGGCAGTCAGCCAACTCGAAAACGAGCGGATCGTCGTCGAATTAATTCAATCAGGAGCAAGCGAAGCGGCGATCCGCGAACTGTTTGAAGATCGCTTAGAACATGTCGATTTCGATTTGATTCGGCAGGTCGCTTCGATGCCGCGCATGTCGGACGAAGCGCTCGAAGTGCTGGCCGACTTGCCCCGGTTGGCCGGCAGCAACGCCTGGGCGGTGGCGCCGGAACGGACCGCATCAGGCGGAGCCATTCTCGCGTCGGATCCCCATCTTGAGATCAACCGCTTACCGGCGATCTGGTACGAAGCGGTATTGCGCTGGGACGGCGACTACGCGATGGGCGCGACGTTACCGGGATGTCCGTTAATTGCGGTGGGGCGGACGTCGCGACTCTCGTGGGGCGTCACCTATATGAAGGGGGACACGATCGACATCTTTATCGAAGATTGTCGACAAACCGAAACTGGCTGCTGGCAATATCGTCGCGGCGCCGATCAGTGGCATGACTTTGAGGTTCGCCAAGAAGAAATCGGTCGCAAAGGAGGCGAATCGGAAACGTTAACCGTGCTCGAAAATCCGCAAGGAACGCTCGACGCCGATCCGCTGAAGCCCGGATATCAGTTCTCGCTCGCCTGGTCCGGTACGGCCCCCGGCAGCGGCGCCGCTATCGGATCGTGGCTGGAAGTGATCGCCGCTTCCGACGTCGCATCGGCAATGGAAGCGGTTGAAAAATGTCCGCAGCCAACCTTATGCTGGGTCTTTGCCGACGTCGACGGGGCGATCGGCTTGCAAGGCAACGGGCGCTTTCCGATTCGTCGCGACGGCGCGACCGGATTGGCCCCTTTGCCAGCCTGGGACGAACAAAATCATTGGCAAGGCTTTCTCTCGGCCGAGTATTTGCCCAGCATCTACAATCCGACGTGCGGTTTCGTCGCGACCGCCAACGAAGAACAACCCGATGTCGACGGCGTGCGGATCACCAGCCAAACCTTGCCCGACTATCGTAAACGTCGGATCGTCGAGCAACTGAGCTATGCCGACGAGGTGACCGTCGAAGAAATGCAAGCGCTGCAATATGATCTAGTCAGCTTGCAGGCCCGCGACCTGTTGCCCCATTTGCTGCCGCATGTGGCTGATAAGAAGTTGGTTCAGCGTTTAGAAAATTGGAATCTCGACTATTCCAACGACAGTCACGAAGCGGTCTTGTTTCAACGGCTGTACCGCAATACGCTGCTCGAAATCTTCGGGCAAGCCGAAGGACTCGGACGACGTCGCGTGCTGTACGTCGCAACGCGCGTCGGCTTCTCCAGCATGGTCATCGCCGCAGTCGATCGGATCTTGAAAAAAGAGGACTCTCTCTGGTGGCAAGGGCGCGACAAGGGCGAATTGATTCGCGCCGCCGCCGAAAAGCTGGCGTATGAAGTCGAAAAGCCATGGTCGGAAGTCAATAATTTTCACTTCACGGATCGCTTCTTCGGCGGCATCAGCGGGGGCAGACTGCTAGGCTTCGAAAGTCGCCCTTATCCGATGCCGGGCAACTTCGCCACGATCTTTCAAGGGCATGTTTTGCAAACGGCCAAACGTTCGTCGACCTTCGCGCCTAGCTATCATTTTGTTACCGACATGGCGACCGACGAAGCTTGGAGCAATCTGCCGGGCGGTCCAAGCGAAAGCCGTTTTTCCGCTTATTACAAGAGCGACGTTCCTCGCTGGTTCGACGGGCAATACAAACGCGTCAGTCTTGAAGAATAAAATGCTCCCCGAAAAAAGCTTCTCGCGTGGCGCGTCATGAAACGATTCGTTTTGCTGGGCGGCATCTTGTTCGTCGCGACGTTTGCCGTCCTATTTTTTCAGACTCGGCGAGAGCCGATCTATCGGATCGCCGGCCCATCCATGGCGCCGACGTTTTTGGGTCCGCACTATCAAGTCGACTGCCCCGCTTGCAAGCGCCGCTTTGCAATCGATGCGACCCGCGGACCGCTTCCTTACGCTACGTGCGACCGGTGCGGAACGAAAGCGCCAGTCGAAAACGCCCCAGCGCGGCCTGGCGACGTCATTCAAGCCGATCCAGGCAAGATCGCCCGTTTTGATCTCGTAATGTTTCAAGACCCCGAAAATCGCGGACAGCTTGTGACCAAACGCGTGGTGGGCTTGCCGGGCGAAACGCTCGCCTGCCGCCAAGGCGATTTGTGGATCAACGGTCAACGCTATCAAAAATCATGGGAAGAACTCGAAGCCTTGGCGATTCCGGTCTATGAGACCGACGGGCATAGCAGTCGCGCCGACGCACCTCGGATTCGTCAAAC
>JBITAD010000297.1:0-3143 GCA_044439945.1 Blastopirellula sp. JB062 | reverse complement strand
CAGTTCGAAATTCGCTACCTATCACCGGTTCTCTCTAGCGTTTAAAAACCATCTGCCGATTCCGGACGACTACTTCTTGCGTATCCGCCCCCATCGAATTCGCGAGAAAGAAAGGACGATCGCTCTAGAATTGTAAAAACCTGCGTTTCGACGCTTCCCGTGGTCACGTTACGAGGTTTCGCATGATTGTCAAAAGCAAGGGGCGAACGGCAAACGATCAAACGATCGCCAAGCGGACCATTGCGTTGGCGCAACAATTATTGCGTTCGGCTAACCAAGAAATTCGACGCGAAGAGAGCCGCGACAGCCGCCGATTGGCGCGAATGATGCACGACCGTTCCGGCAAAGCGTTCACCTTGGCGATGGTGGACGAAACGTTTCGTAGCGATCGACCTGGCGTTCAAGCGCGCCGTTGGCGAAGACTCCTTCGCCAGTTTGGAACGCCCCAATTTTTCTCATGGTCGGATCGATGGCTTCTGCGGCTTGCCAGCGCGGCAAGCGTCGTTGCGCCGCGGTTCGTAATGCCGTTGATTGCGCGGCGCATGCGATCAGATACGGCCAACGTGATATTAAACGGCGAAATGTCATCGCTCCGGCGCTATGTGCGTCGTCGGGTTGAGCAAGGCTTCTCGATCAACCTGAACCACCTAGGCGAAGCGATCCTAGGAGAAGAAGAAGCGCAAAACCGGATTCGGATCGCGCTCGAATATCTCAATCAGCCCGAGATTACCTATCTCTCGGTGAAAATCTCCGCCATTTTCAGCCAAATCAACCTGACTGCATATGACGAAACTTTGGCGTCGATCAAAGAGCGATTAAGAGAGCTTTATCGGGCCGCCGCTCCGCAGCGAAAATTCATCAATTTGGATATGGAAGAGTATCGCGATCTGCGTTTAACGCTCGACGCGTTTCAACAAGTGCTCTCAGAAGCGGAATTTCGCTCGCAATCGGCGGGAATTGTTCTACAAGCCTATCTGCCTGACTCTTGGGAAGCCTTGCAAGAGCTTACGGCTTGGGCCAAGCGGCGCGTCAAAGCCGGCGGGGCCCGGCCGAAAGTTCGCTTAGTCAAAGGCGCCAACCTGGCGATGGAGGAAGTTGACGCCGCGCTACGCGGGTGGCACGCGGCGCCATATCGTACCAAGCTCGAAACCGACGCCAACTATCGCCGCATGCTGGAGCATTGCGTGCGGCCTGAAAACGCGGCCGCTTTGCGCATCGGCGTCGCCTCGCACAACTTGTTTGACGTCGCCCTGGCGCTGACCTTGCGAGAGGAGTATGGAACTAGCGAATCAGTCGAGATCGAAATGCTGGAAGGAATGGCCAACCATCAAGCCCGCGCCGTCAAAGAAAAGGCAGGCGGCCTTCTTTTTTATGCCCCTGCGGTCCGTGACCAAGACTTTCAGAGTGCGATGGCCTATCTGGTGCGCCGTTTCGATGAAAACAGCGCGCCGCAAAACTTCCTGCACGATCTCTTTGGGCTGACTCCCGAGTCGGAGGCATGGCAAGAGCAACAGCGTCGATTTCTGGAAGGCTGGGACCGCCGGCATGACGTCGCTTCTTTTTCGCAGCGGCAACTACCGGAACTTTCCGTGAATCATGCGGACCATTTCAGAAATCAAGCGGATAGCGATTGGACTCAATTGCCGACTCGGCGCAAGCTTGACGAAGCGCTGCGCCAGCGGCGAGCCGAGACGCCCCCCTCGCCCGCAGATCTTGACAAGACGCTCGATCAAGCCGTTTCCACCGTAAACGTCTGGTCTGCGGAATCGATCGCACACCGGGCCGAAGCGTTACGCCATGCCGCTGATATCATGCAGCGGGAACGCTATGAAACGATCGCTGAAATGCAAATCAGCGCGAAAAAATCGATCACCGAGGCCGACTCGGAAATCTCGGAAGCGATCGATTTCGCCCGCTATTACGCTCAACAGTTCCTTGAAACGCGACAACTCGCAAGTCGGCCGCTCGGGGTAGTGGTGATCGCTCCTCCTTGGAATTTTCCTTACGCCATTCCTTGCGGCGGCACGTTGGCAGCCTTGATGGCGGGAAATGCAGTCGTTTTGAAGCCGGCGCCCGAAACGATCTCGATTGCCTGGCGATTGGCGCAGCAGTTATGGCAAGCCGGAATACCGCGCGACGTCTTGCAGTTTTTTCCCTGCGCCGACGACGGCGTCGGCAAACGGTTGATCTCCGATCGCCGGGTTGCGGGGGTCGTGTTGACCGGCGCCTACCAAACGGCTCGACTTTTTCAATCTTGGAGACCGTCGCTACGTTTGTTTGCGGAGACGAGCGGAAAAAATGCGCTAGTTATCACGGCGCAAGCCGACCGCGAGTTGGCCGTCAAAGACTTGGTGCATTCGGCGTTTAGTCACGCGGGACAAAAGTGCAGCGCCGCCAGTTTGGCGATCGTCGAAGCCGAAGTTTATGACGATCCGGTTTTCCAAAGACAACTGCGCGATGCGGCCGCTTCCCTGCCCGTCGGACCAGCGACCGATCGGTCTAGCGTGGTCACCCCGCTGATCCGCAAGCCGGAACCGTCGCTCATGCGCGCGCTCACCCAGCTTGACCCGGGCGAACAATGGCTGCTACCGCCGCAATCGTCAGACCACGATGATTGTCTTTGGAGCCCGGGCATTCGCCTTGGGGTTCGGCCAGGCTCATGGTTCCATCAGACCGAATGCTTTGGCCCCGTGTTGGGATTGATGCGAGCCGAAAATCTAGCCCAAGCGATTCAATGGCAGAATGACGTCGCGTTCGGTTTGACCGCCGGACTTCATTCGCTTGACGAACACGAACAAGCGAAATGGTGCGACTCCGTGCAAGCCGGCAATTTATACGTCAATCGATCAATCACCGGCGCAATCGTCCGACGACAGCCGTTTGGCGGCTGGAAAAAATCATCGATCGGCCCTGGCGCCAAAGCAGGAGGCCCCAATTACGTCCACCGATTCGCCCATTGGTCGGACGCATCGCCACATACCGCGCTAGCTGCCGTAGCGCAAAACTATCGAGCGGCTTGGAACGAACATTTTTCGCTGGCGCATGACCCCGTCGGCTTAACGTGCGAAAGCAATCAATTCCGTTATCGCTCAGCTCGCGGGGTGATTTTACGTCTGGCTTCCGCCGACCGAGAAATTCAATCG
>JBITAD010000296.1:0-3145 GCA_044439945.1 Blastopirellula sp. JB062 | reverse complement strand
TGCCTAGACGCGCAAACCGGATAGCGGCATTGGAGCTACGTCTTGCTGTCCGCCGCTTGGGGATCTCCGCTGATCGTCGACGGCCGCGTTTATATTGGCGACGAAGACGGCGACGTCTGCATCTTTAAGCTGTCGACCGACCCGGAAGACGCCGAGCCGATCAACGAAGTCAACATGGGCAACTCGGTCTATTCGACCCCGATCATCGCCAACGGCGTGTTGTACATCGCCAACAAGACCCACCTCTTCGCCATCGCCGAAGAAAAAGATTAAATCGCGGCGGTCGTAACTGCCCACAACTTGCGACATCAAACAAGAGCGAGGAGGATTAGTTCCTTCTCGCTCTTGTTTTTTTCGTTGATTTTGTTCCTTCGCACTGCCGTTTTCGGCGTCCTGCCATGACCAAAAAAGTTCTCGACGTGGGCAATTGCGGCCCCGATTTTCACGCGATTCAATCCTTCGTACAACGCGAGTTTGACGCCGAAGTTTTACAAGCCGACGGCGCCGAAGACGCAATTCAGATTCTCCGTCGCGAAGCGATCGACCTGATTCTGGTCAATCGCAAACTTGATCGCGACTATTCGGACGGGCTAGAAGTCATTCGGCAAATTAAAGCGGACGACGCGCTCGCCGCGATTCCCGCAATGCTGATTACCAACTACGAAGAACATCAACAGCTTGCTATCTCGGCAGGCGCCGTGCAAGGTTTCGGCAAACTTGCATTGGGCAAACCCGATACGATCAATCGGTTAAAATCTTATTTGGAATAACCGCTCGTCGATCAGATTGCGTAGCGTTGCATATCGATCTGCCATAAGATGAGCGTGCGGTCGACCCGCACGGCGTACTGCGCGGTCGTCGGGCCGGGTCGGCTGTTCCTTCGCTTTTCTATCACGACAATCAGCGTTCGATTAGTTCAATACTGCTCTCTTTCTACTCAGGGAAACGGATCATGCTGCGATTGCATTTGCTAGGGTTGTTGTCGGCCGTCGCTTTACTTGGTTGCGATGCGTCCGCTCCGACGGGCGAAAAACCGGCGGAAGAAACCGAAGTCGAAGCGGTCGATATCGTCCTGCCAGAAGCTGAAACCGCGCCAGCCGAGAACCCGGCGGAAGCCAAAACTGAAATGCCGACCGAAACGCCCGAGTCAAGCGACGCCGATAGCGGCACGACCTCGCTCGACGGCGAAGTCAAATTAGACGGAGAGAATACGTTGATCCAGTTCGTCGGCGCCCATAGCGGCGATAAGCCCGATCCGCGGACCGGCAATTTCTCGAAGCTGGCCGGAGTCGCCAAATTTACGAAAGGCTTGCTGAGCGCGATCGACGTCGAGATCGAAACCGGTTCGCTGACGACCGAAATCGATAAATTGACCGACCACTTGAAAAGCCCCGACTTTTTTAACGTCCGCGAATTTCCGAAGGCGACTTTCAAAATGACCGCCGTCGAATCGACTGAGACGAACAAACTGGTCGTCACCGGCGACTTAACGCTGTTGGGCGAAACCAAGTCGATCACCTTTCCCGCGACGATCGAAGACGGCAAATTGAAAGCCGAGTTCGTGATCGACCGGACGATTTTCGGCATGAACTACGGCGAAGGCAAAGTCGAAAAAGACGTATCGATGACGATCGAAGTGACGACCAAGTAATTTTCGCGATTCAACAACGTGCCAATCACCGCAAACGAAGCGCTCCTGGGATTCGCGGCGCCGGCCATGGTCGCAGCCGCGGTCTATTGGATCGCACAACGCTTTCTCCCCCTCGAAGCCCGCGAACGCTGGCCGGCCAATCTGGCGATCGGGGCAGGTTTTTTAACCGGGTATGCGCTGCTTCGTTACGCTCCCTGGCAGCCGACTTCGCATTGGCATTGGGCGCCCTACGCGCTGACGCTCTCCATATTGTTAGGCTCTGCGGCCTCCGCCAAAGAAATCTCGTTGCTCGAACGGATCTTGCTGTATGCGACCGCCGCCTGGGTCGCCGCTTGGTTTTTGGTACCGACCTACGACGATCTCGATCCGTCTCGCGCCGCGCATTTGATCGGCTGGCCCCTTTACTTACTGTTGATCGCGTTGCCGCTCGATGCGGTAACGCGGCGGATGAACGGCCCGTTGCTGCCGGCCGTCGTTACCCTCTCGCTGGCGGTCGGCATGGCGATCGTCTTCTTGTCAGGCAACGCCAAGCTGACGCAGATTTTGGGCTTTGGCCTCGCCGCCCTTTTGGGCGTCACGCTAAGCTCATTTCTCTCGAAAGAGAAACCGGCGTTGCTCGGCGCCGCGCTGCCGATCACCTTCCTCTCAGGCAGCTACTTGCTGGTCGCACGCGTGCAATCGTTTAGCGACGTGCCGATGCTCTGCTACGCGCTCCCTCCGTTGGCTCCGCTGTTACTGGCCGTCGGTCTTTGGAGCCCCCTGGCCGAACGCAAAGGGGTATCAGGCATGGCGCTGCGGCTATTACTGCCGGCGATCGTCTGTCTGGTCGCACTGGGCGTCGCCATTTGGGCCGAACAAGGTTCGCTGAGCGAATCTTATTAGAGCCTGTTTCAAAACCTCATTTCGGCTTCGATTTCCAGATTTCCGCGACCTGCTTCGTCGGTCTGCATCGGCGAATCGTAGAAGATTCGCCTGCTTCGACCTCCTCGCATTTCGCCAAAATCAGAAAATCTCGGGCACGAAAACAGTTTTGAAACCAACTCTAACGTCGCTCCTTGCAATCGCCGTCGCAAATTTGTCGGATACAACGCGATCGCGTGCTACAATTCGGCAGATAGCTTCGCATTTTTGCTGGATATTCCGATGATTCGCATTTTACTTTCGCTAATCGGATTGCTTTGCTGCACGTCGTTTGCGGTCGCCGGTCGGGTTACTCTAGAAGTCGCTACCGAAAAAGGGGTCGCCGTCACGGCGACGCACAAATGGGTCAAGGCGTTGCAAGCGGTCGGGTTCGACGACGTCCGTTTGCGCTCTGGGCACGGATCGGACGCGACCGATATCGTCGACAAAGGGGCGGGCAACTATCACATCACGGCGCTGCTGACCCCACGAGACGTCTTGATCACCCCAGGCGGCAGATTTGGGATCGGCGACGTCGCCGGCATGCGCAATTGGCTTACGAAGGTTCGCGCCGGCGGCAAAAAAGAACTTGAA
>JBITAD010000295.1:646-3147 GCA_044439945.1 Blastopirellula sp. JB062 | reverse complement strand
GGTTGTGATCCCGTCCGTTCTTCTTTCCTTGGTTTGCTCCAGGTGTGGGTAACTCAACAGTTGGTGTGCGGCCAAACTCGCCGCCCCAAATCACCAGCGTATCTTCGAGCATACCGCGTTGTTTAAGATCTTGAATTAGCGCCCAGGCAGGTCGGTCGACGTCGCCGCATTGCTTGGGCAAGTCGCCCGCCACGTTACCATGTTGATCCCAGCCGCGATGGAAAATTTGTACGAAACGGACGTCTCGTTCGATCATGCGGCGAGCCATTAAGCAGCTTGACGCGAAAGTGCCCGGCTTTTTCGCTTCGGGACCGTACATATCTAAGACATGTTGCGTTTCATCGCTTAAATCGGTTAATTCCGGTACCGACGTTTGCATGCGAAACGCCATTTCGTACTGGGCAATCCGCGATTGCGTTTCCGGATCGCCGATTTCGGCGAAGGTTTGTTGATTGATTCGGCTTAGCGAGTCGAGCATTCGACGGCGAAGATCGCCGCCGAGCCCGTCGGGGTTCGACAAGAACAGTATGGGATCGCCTTGGCTGCGGAGGGCGACGCCTTGGTATTTACTTGGCAAAAAACCGGAGCCCCACAAGCGGTTGTAAAGCGCCTGAGCCTGCTGGCGGCCGCTCCAGTTGGGCGTCATCACGACGAACGATGGCAGATCTTTATTTTCCGAGCCGAGTCCGTAGCTGAGCCAAGCGCCCAAACTAGCGCGGCCAGGCAGTTGGTTGCCGGTGCAGATATAAGTGATCGCCGGGTCATGATTGATCGCTTCGGTATGAACCGAACGCACGATGGCGATATCGTCCGCCAGTTTGGCCATATTCGGCAACAACTCGCTGAACCAAGCGCCCGACTGTCCATGTTGGGCGAACTGAAATTTGGAGGGAGCGATCGGAAAGCGGGTTTGCCCCGAGGTCATCGTCGTGAGGCGTTGCCCTTTACGAATCGATTCAGGCAGATCTTTGTCATACCAGTCTTTCATTTGCGGCTTGTAATCGAGCATGTCCATCTGGCTCGGCGCGCCAGCCATAAACAGATAGATCGCTCGTTTCGCTTTGGGAGCGAAATGGGGAACGGATGGAAGGCCGCCCGAGGTCGAGAGCGACGCTGCGTCGCCGCGTTGCGGTAACATCGAACTGAGTGCCGCCGTACCGAGGCCCAGGCCGCCGAGTTTGAAAAAATGGCGTCGCGATTGCGTAAGTTCGTATTCTTGGCGAGGATCCATGTATCGCGTTTCCTTAGAAAACAGCCGGGTCTATTCGTCGCTCGCAAAGAGCTAGTTTTTGGTTACGACTTCGTCCAGATTGAGCGCCAGGTTGGCGGCCAACGTCCAAGCCGCCGCCTCCGCGAGTTTCGCGGCCTCTTCCGTTTGAACATCGTCGATTTGCAATAACGCCGCCGCCGCTTTTGGATCGGCGGCAAAGTGTTCGCGGGCCGCGGTCACCAGTTCGACCACTTCTTGGATCTCAGCGGGACGAGGAGTTCGACAAGTGCAAAGACGGAGCAGATGCGTCGCACGCGAATCAGACGTCTCGCCGCCTTCGGTCATAATTCGATCGCCCAAAGCGCGGGCCGCTTCGACAAATTGCGGATCGTTCATCAGCATTAACGCTTGCAGCGGCGTATTCGTACGTTCGCGACGCACTATGCAAGACTCGCGCGAAGGCGCGTCGAGCGTGCTCATCTGCGGCGGCGGAGACGTTCGTTTGACGAACGTATAAAGCGTGCGGCGATGAATTTTTTCGTGCCCGACGTCCGGCTCGAACTTGACGGTATTGCTACCGCTGTAGCCGACCGATTTCCATAGCCCGGCCGGTTGCGGAGGTTTGACGCTTGGGCCTCCGATCGTATCGACGATCAATCCGCTGACAGCCAACGCTTGGTCGCGGATCATTTCGGCGTCAAGTCGGTACCGCGGGCCGCGAGCAAGCAAGCGATTTCCGGGATCGCGGGCGACCAACTCGGGCGTCATTTTCGAAGACTGGCGATAGGTTGAAGACATCACAATTCGCTTCATCATCGCTTTGACGTTCCAGCCTTCCTCCATGAATTGAGCGGCGAGCCAGTCGAGAAGCTGCGGATGACTGGGCGGTTCGCCTTGCAGGCCGAAGTCTTCGGCAGTCTTGACGATGCCGGTTCCGAAAAATTGTTGCCAAAACCGGTTGACCGTGACTCGCGCTGTCAGCGGATGCTGGGGATCGACCAGCCATTGAGCCAAGCCCAGCCGATTAAGCGGGGCATCTTCCGGCAGCGGCGGCAGCATGCCGGGCGTTGCGCGAGATACTTCTTCGCCTAGTTGGTCATACTCGCCTCGTTCCAAGATGTGGGCGGCGACCGGTTTCTCTTTTTCTTTTGAGATTAACGTCGTCGGCGAGGCGGAAGTAATTTTTGCAATCGTTTTTTGATCGTCGTCGATCGATTTCTGCAATGGCGACAAGATTTCGCGCAAGTCAAAATAGGCGTGCTCAAGGAAGTATCTCTGCAACTTCGCATGT
>JBITAD010000295.1:0-636 GCA_044439945.1 Blastopirellula sp. JB062 | reverse complement strand
TTGGTCGGCCTCTTTTTTGGCGATCTCGACTATTTCTTTCGGAGCTTCCGGCTTTTTCTCAGCGCTCAAATCGGCGGCCCATTTCGAGAGCGAGCGGTACTTGCGGGGTTGTCCTTTTCGGGTGACCACGCCTGACTTATCCCAATAGACGGAGCCGCCCCACTGCGTAAACGCCCAGCCGTTGATCTTTTCGCCAGGCTTCAGGTTGACGACGTTCACGGGGACTTCTAGCCGAATCCATTCTCCCAGCGCGGGAAGATCGCCGAGGCGTTGTCGCGAAACGGTGCCGTCCGACCCGTAGGGAATATGATTTTCGCCCCAGTAAACGCGATGATCCCAGTTGCCGTTATTCCATTGCAGCATGATCTCTTTCGGCGGATCTGCCGGATCAAGGTAGACGTACGTGAACAGAACGTCTTCTTCGTAAACGGTTAGCGGCGTTTCAGCTGCGGTGAAAAAATGTTGATCGAGCCCTTGGCTGGTTCGCTTCATCGCTCGCTTGCCGGAGAAGACCGGCTCGGGCGCTTCGACCCATTGCCATGGATAGCTGTTGGTTTGCAACTTTGCACCGGCGGGCGCGTCGTCATCTACCCAGACGATTTCCATAGGCTCATCTTTGATCGCCGGGTCGGTCAT
>JBITAD010000294.1:0-14244 GCA_044439945.1 Blastopirellula sp. JB062 | reverse complement strand
CCCACCTCTGGCGAGATCTTGTTCGACAATATCAATCTGGCGGAATTGAACCCTGGGCCTTCCTTCGCCGAAATCTGGCCTCCGACCATGCTTGATCGGTGGAAGAAGTCGAGCCGATTGCGAAAACTTCGCCGACGTTTTCAGATTATTTTCCAAGATCCTTACGGCAGCTTAAATCCGCGCATGACGGTCGAGGCGGCGATCTGCGAGCCGATGGTGATTCAAGGAATTGGAAAGCGAAAAGAACGTCGCGATCGGGCGGCCGCTCTTTTGGAAGAAGTAGGCCTCAACGCGTCGCATTTGCGTCGCTATCCACACGAGTTTTCAGGCGGACAGCGACAACGAATTTGCATTGCCCGGGCATTGACCGTCGAGCCCGAGTTTTTGATCTGCGACGAGTCGGTCTCGGCGCTGGACGTATCGGTTCAGGCCCAAGTATTAAATCTATTGAAAGATCTGCAGCAACGACGCGGCCTGACTTATCTGTTTATCAGTCACGATCTGAGCGTGGTAAAGTTCATGTCAGACATGATTGCCGTGATGAATCAGGGAAAAATCGTCGAATTCGGTCCCGCCGACAATATTTACGCCAATCCGCGGCAGGACTATACGAAGCGATTGATCAGCGCGACCCCGAAAGATGATATCGAACATATCCGCCGCCGGCAGACAGAGCGAAAAACCGCTCTAGCCGATCGGCTTTCGGCAGGTTAGAACGTTCTATTCGCGCCGCGCCTTTCCTCGAAAACGTCGATTTCTTTCCCCTTGGTGAACCTTCAGGCGACCAATTTGCTCCCTAGATAGTTCGGATGCGAATTTTCGTCCCCTGCACTTCTACAAGTTGTCGCTATAATGTCGCTTTCCACCTCAACGACCGCCGCGTTAGGCACAGTTTCAACCCCCGCAACAGATCGAATGTCGTCGCAGCAAATCTATATTAACGGTAAGTTCTTTAGCAAAGAGGAAGCGGTCGTCAGCGTCTTCGATCATGGATTGCTGTATGGCGATGGTGTTTTTGAAGGGTTGCGCGTTTACGAAGGCAAGGTGTTTCGCCTAGCGCAGCATCTAAAACGCCTCTACGATTCAGCGAAAGCGATTTTGCTTGAAATTCCTCTTTCAGCCGACGAAATGGCCGATGCGGTTCGCCAGTCGGTCGACAAAAACGGCTTGAAAGATTGCTATATCCGCCTAGTGATCACCCGAGGCGCCGGCTCCCTAGGATTAGGCCCCGAGCGGACCTCGAATCCGCAAGTGATCATCATCGTCGACAAAATCTCGCTTTACCCGCAAGAGTATTACGAGAACGGGCTCGAAATCGTGACCGCCAGCACGATTCGCAATCATCCTGGCGCGTTGAGCCCGCGAATTAAATCGTTGAACTACTTGAACAACATCATGGCCAAAGTCGAAGCTTCGCAAGCCGGCTGCCTCGAAGCGTTGATGTTGAATCACAAAGGCGAAGTGTCGGAGTGTACCGCCGACAATCTGTTTATCGTGCGCAACGGCGTGCTGCAAACTCCGCCGACCGACGCCGGCATCCTAGAAGGCGTGACCCGCGAAGCGGTTCTTGAGCTGGCGATCGAAGCCGGTATTGCGACGGAAGAAAAAACGTTGACTCGTCACGACGTTTACGTCGCTGACGAATGCTTTATGACTGGTACGGCCGCCGAAGTGATCGCCGTCGTGCGGATTGACGGTCGCCCGATCGGCGACGCTCGCCCCGGCCCGATTACCCAAGATTTGCAGCGGCGATTCCATAAGCTGGCGCGTTCGTAATTGGGCGAACGTTTTTTAGTCCCGTCGCTTTATGCGCGGACGATCTTTTCTCGCCCTTGTTGGACATGCAGGGTTGCGTTGCGAGCGTCTACGACCAGTTGCGAGCGATTGACGATCTCTTGATAGTCATACTCGTCATGGTCGGTCACGATCATCACGGCGTCGAACGAAGCGAGGTTTTCGGCCGTCAAGGCGATGCTGGACGAAGACGGCAGGTCGTAGTGACGCATCGCGGGCAACTGCGGTATGTAGGGGTCGTTGTACGAGATCTCAGCCCCCTTTTCGGCCAGCAGTTCCATGATCTTAAAGGCGGGGCTCTCACGCGGGTCGTCGACGTTCTTTTTGTAGGCGACCCCTAAGATCAGCACTTTGCTGCCGTTGGCCGGTTTGCGCGCCTGGTTCAACGCGTCGCAAAGTTTCTGCACCACGAATTGCGGCATCAAAGTATTGATCTCGCCCGCCAGTTCGATAAAGCGGGTCGGCATTTCGTTCGCCCGCGCCAGCCAACTGAGATAAAAAGGATCGATCGGAATGCAGTGCCCTCCCAGCCCCGGCCCTGGATAAAAGGCTTGAAACCCGAACGGCTTGGTCTTGGCCGCGTCGATCACTTCCCAAACGTCAATGCCGAGCCGGTCGAACAGCAGCTTTAGCTCGTTCACCAGGGCGATGTTCACTGCGCGATAGGTGTTTTCCAGAATCTTGCAAGCCTCGGCGACTTCGCAGCTTGAGACCGGAATCGTTTTGACGACCGCTTGCGCGTAGAAAAGATCGGCGACTTCCAAGCTGGCGCGGTCATAGCCGCCGACCACCTTCGGAATCGCGCTGGCCGTAAAGTTGGGGTTGCCCGGATCTTCGCGCTCGGGGCTGTAGGCCAAAAAAAAGTCGACGCCCGGCTTCAGGCCCGACTTCGCCAAGATGGGCGCCACCACGTCGCGCGTCGTGCCGGGATAGGTCGTGCTTTCCAGCACGATCAATTGCCCGGGGCGAAGATGCTGGGCAATCATTTCCGACGTCGATTCGACATAGCTTAAGTCAGGATCTCGCGAAGGCGAGAGCGGCGTCGGCACGCAGATCAACAGCACGTCGGCTTCGGCCAGGCGTCGCGGGTCGGAAGTCGCCGCAAATCGGCCGCTGGCGACCCATTCGGCGATCCATTTCGGATCGACATGCTTGATATAGCTTTCGCCTCGCGAGAGGGCGTCGACCTTGCGCTGGTCGACGTCAAAGCCAAGCGCTGAAAAGTCGCTGCCCACGTAGGCCTGCACAAGCGGCAGGCCGACGTAGCCGAGCCCGATTACCCCTACTTTGGATCGTTTGGCGAGAATCGCCTCTTTCAATTGGGCCGCAAGTCGGTCGGTGCTAGCGTGATTGCTCATGATGGATGCCGTCGAAAGCTTCGTAGTTGTCCCAAGTTGAAATCGTAATTCTAGCACAGTCGGCTTTACCCGTATTTCGCGAACGTTTTATCAAAATCTTTCGTCCTAGGACCTAAGGTGTCGGGCCGACTGCGATACATACGTTGGGCGGGAACGACTCGCCGCAACTCGCAGGAAGCAAAGGAAACGAAATCATGTCGAAATATTACGTCGAATCTGGATCGGTCCGTTTGGTCATTCAAGCCGCCGACGCGCGTCGCGCCGCTTTGTGGTCGGTGCATCGCGTCATGGAGCAAGTTTTGCCGCTGGTCGAAGAAGTGCCTGACGAAGCCGACCAAGAACCGGTCGGCGGCATGGTCCTGGGCGATGCGATCAACTTGAACGAACAAGGGTTCGGACGGGTCGCCGATACCCAATACGACACGCTTGAGGTCGTCGCCGAGTGGAGTCAATTGATGGTGACTTTGGATAAGATCGAAAGTATGGCCCGCGGCGTTTGCTAAGGGCCGTCGCCCTGCCGGTCGATTGCTGTTGTCGGCGAAGACGGCTTGGTTTACACTCCGCCTCATCACTTCGCACGGGAAGCGATTGCGGCAAGGAAGCTAGCAAAAGAGGATCGCGCAGCATGGGCGTTTCGGTCGTCGTTCCTATTTACAACGAATTAGAAAATATCCCATTACTCTACGAGCAGATTCATAACGTCGTCTCCAAGCTGGATCGACCGTATGAAATCGTGTTTGTCGACGACGGCTCGAATGACGGCACGCTCGATCGCGTCCAGCAGATTGCGAGCGACGATCCGCATGTGAAGGTCATCGAGTTCCGGCGCAATTACGGCCAAACGGCGGCCATGCACGCCGGCATTCAATACGCTTCGCAAGACGTCGTCGTTACGATGGACGGCGATCTGCAAAACGATCCGACCGACATTCCGATGATGTTGGCCAAAATTGACGAAGGTTACGACCTGGTGCATGGTTGGCGAAAGAACCGCCAAGACGCGTTCGTCAATCGCAAATTGCCGTCGAAGATCGCCAACTGGCTGATCTCGAAAGTGACGAAATTTCCGATTCACGATTTGGGATGTACGCTAAAAGCGGTCCGGCGCGAGATCGCTCAAGAGCTGGAACTCTACGGCGAGATGCATCGGTTTATTCCCATTTTAGCGCATCAGCGCGGCGCTCGTTGCGTCGAAGTCGTCACGCAGCATCATCCGCGACGCTTCGGAACCACCAAGTACGGAATCGGTCGCACGACCCGCGTCGTGCTTGATTTGCTGACGATCACCTACGTGCTCAACTTTTTTACCAGTCCGATGAAATTGTTCGGTCGGTTGGGCTTGGGATGCTTAGCGCTGGCGGGGGCGGCCGCTTGCGGGGTCGTCGGCATGAAGTTGCTCGGCGGAGTCGACATGACCGGCAATCCGTTGCTGCTGCTCTGCGTTCTCTCGACCATCATGGGCGGGCAGTTTTTCAGTCTCGGTTTGATCGGCGAGGTCAACGCCCGAATCTATTATGCGAACCAAGCGAAGCAGCCCTACGCCGTGCGGTCGTTGACCAACTTTGATCACGATCCGGCGTATGAGGGGGCCGTTTCGCTGCCGCGACGCGCGGCTTAGCGGCGAGTTGATATTCTCAGCAGCCTGTTAGTCGACGTGGGCGGCTTGCGATATGATACGAGCGTCAATCGAACGTCTCGTATCTTGTACCGCTAGGTCGACGCATGATGAAAGCTGCTTACCTTACCGAAACTGGCGCGCCGTCCGTAATTCAATATGGCGATCTGCCGAAGCCGCAAATAGGTCCGCGACAAGCGCTTGTCAAAATGGCGGCGGTCTCGGTCAATCCGATCGATACCTACATTCGCGACGGCGCTCCCTATTGGGAATTGCCCAATCCGTACGTGATCGGCTCGGATCTAGCCGGCGTGGTCGAGCAAGTCGGCGAAGAGGTCTCCTCCGTCAGCGTCGGCGATCGCGTCTGGTGCAGCAATCAAGGATTCGCCGGTAATCAGGGAACCTTTTCCGAGTACTGCGCGGTCGACGCCCAATGGCTTTATCGCCTGCCGAGCGGGGCCGACGAAAAAGAGGCCGCCGCTTGCGCGCTGGTCGGCGTCACGGCACATCTTGGGCTGTTTCAGAGCAATGCGAACTTGCAGCCCGGCGAAACCATCTACGTCCAAGGGGGCTCAGGCGGGGTCGGCTCGATGGTCGTGCAAATGGCCAAGCTGGCCGGAGCGCGCGTGATCGCCGCCGCCGGCAGCCCCGAGAAAGAGGCGATTTGTCGAGAACTGGGCGCCGACGAAGTGGTTGCGTATCAATCCGAAAACGTCGCCGAGCGGATTGCGGCGCTCGCCCCAGACGGAGTCGACGTCTTTTGGGAAACGCAACGCGAGCCCGATTTCGACCTGATCGTCGGCTCGTTGGCCGAAAAAGGACGCATCGTGTTGATGGCGGGACGCGACGCCCGACCGCAATTTCCGGTGGGGCCGTTCTACGTTAAGCAGGCGCGGATGTACGGTTTCGTCATGTTCAAAGCGTCGGCGGCGGAGATGCGCGTCTGCGGCGAACAGATCGGGCGTTGGCTTGCGGAAGGCAAATTGAGAAGCCAAATCGGCGCCGAATTGCCCCTTTGCGAAGCGGCCCAGGCCCATCAACTGCAAGAGGCGAAAACGTTGCATCGAGAACAGCAATTCGCGGGCAAAATTATCTTGCATCCGTAAAGGTCGGACGTGATTTCCGCCGTCGGCTAAATTACAATAGCGAACGCGTTTTTTATTAACTCTCCCCTGCCCTGCTTTTAGGACGGATTGGTTATGCGCGTTTTCGCCGTCGCCGTATGCTTGCTGTTCTCTGGAACTTTGCTCGCCGAGTCGCCGCAAATTTCGACGATCGTCGGCGCCGGCGAAGCGAAAATGAATCAAGTCGGCGCAGCGCTTGAAACGAACGTCGGGCAACCGTTCGGCGTCGAGATTGGTCCGGACGGCGCGTTATATATTGCGGAGGTCGAAAACCACCGAGTCTTGCGGCTTGATTTGGAGACGCGGCAAATGTCGGTCGTCGCCGGTACGGGCGAGTCGGGCGTCTCCGGCGACGGCGGCCTGGCGACCGAGGCGCAATTGATCGAGCCGTACGAGTTGCGATTTGACGCCGCCGGCAATCTTTATATCGTCGATATGAAAGGGCAAAACGTCCGTCGCGTCTCGAGCCGAACCAAGCGGATCGAAACCTTAGTCGGTACCGGCCAGGCCGGTTTTTCCGGCGACGGCGGCGCAGCGACCGCAGCTCAGCTTCATCGACCCCACAGCATTGCGGTCGATCCGGCTGGCGAAAATCTCTATATCGCCGACATCCAAAACCATCGCATCCGGCATGTGAACCTCAAGACCGGCGTCATCAACACTTTGGCGGGTAATGGAGAAAAGCGGTTGCCGAGCGAAGGATTGTTGGATGCGACAAAGCCGATTTTGGGGCCGCGAGCGCTTTATCTGGAGGGCGATACCCTCTGGATCGCACTCCGCGAAGGGAACAGCGTGTGGCGGCTCGATCTGCCTTCGCAGCAACTAACTCATGTCGCCGGCGACGGCAAAAAAGGATACGCCGGAGACGGCGGCCCGGCCAAGAAGGCCCGTTTTAACGGCCCCAAAGGCATTGCGTTGGGCGCGAATCAAGATCTGTTTGTCGTCGATACCGAAAATCAGACGATTCGCCGGATCGATCTCACATCGGGCAACGTTTCGACGATCGCCGGCAGCGGTCCGCAGGCTCGCGGCGGCGCCGGCGACGGCGGTCCGGCCGTCAAAGCCGAACTCGATCGACCGCATGGAGTCTGCGTCGACGCCGAAGGGACGGTTTATATCGGCGACACCAACAATCATCGGGTTCGAATAGTCGCCCCGAACCGGTAACGCATCGCTCGCGCAGGTTAAAATTCCGGAATCATCCGATCAAGCGCTTGCAGCGCGACGGGCCACGGCGGACGACTTTGCTGGTAGGTGTTCCACCACTTTTCGGCCGTTGTCGGCAGATCTAGTTGCGGCGCTTGCGGAAAACGCCAAGCACCGCAGGCGGTCTGGAGCGTCGCCGCATCGAGCCGGGTCAGTTCGACATGTTCGCCGGCCGCCAAGATCGGCGGCAGCATCGCTAGACCGGCGACCGTCGGCAACCGATCGGGCGCAACCATTTCGCTGTAAATCGGCAGATCTAAATTAAGCTGCGCCAGTCCCCAGGCAAGCCGCACCACTTCGGGCAGCGTCGGCTCGGTATCGTAAAGCAGCGCCTCGATGCGGACGCTGTTGTATGGAAGGTGCGCTCGCAGGCCCCCCCCCGGCAAGGTTGGACCAAGATGACTTGAGCCGTTTCGACCAGTAATTGGTCGCCGGTCAGATCGGCGAATTGCCGTAGTAAGCCTGGCCCGCGGGCTTCCCATTGGGTTCGGATCGGGCCGCCGCGTTGGGCTAGTTCGTCGGTCAAATTCGGCTTGAAGTCTTTGAAAGCCAGCTTTAAATCTCGGATGCGTCCGGCAATGCGCGTGCTTGCGTCTGGGGCGCCGCCGCCGATTTTGCGAAGAACGACGTCGACCAGTTCCTGATCGTTTTCAATTCCGGCCGACAACGGCACGACGTGCCGCCAAAAAGGGCGAATTTTTACGCCGACCGAATCAAGCTCCATTTTGAGCATCGTGATCGGATGCTCGACGGCCGAACTGAGAGCCGGATCATCGATCGCGTCGCCGCGGCGGAGGATTTCGGCGACATGCAAACAACTGGCGGAACTGCTGGCCAGCCAGGTCAATTCAGGTTTCATGGCAATGCTTCCTTTCGCAACTGTCGTCAAATGCCGTAGAATGACCGGCCGGCAATTTTACGTCCCTATCGCCTGATATCGGGCGATTCGCCTTCGACATTTCAATCTAAGGTTAGCGATGCTTACAGAGGCAGGCAATCGATGGACAATTTCCGACGCCCGCGAACTTTACGAAGTCTCGCGATGGGGAAAAGGGTTCTTTTCGATCCAAGAGAACGGCAAGCTGGCGGTCCATCCGAACCGTAACCCCGAGGTATCGGTCGAATTAGAGTCAATCGTCAAACGGCTTGAGCAACGCGGGCTAGACTTGCCGATCTTGATTCGCTTCAGTGGGATTTTAGAGACGCGGCTAAAAGAGATACGCGACGTTTTTGACGCGGCGATTCGCGAATACGGCTATCAAAACCGTTATTCGTGCGTGTACCCGATCAAGGTCAATCAGCAGCGCCAAGTGGTTGAAGAAGTGCTGCATTTCGGCCGTCAGCACGGTTTTGGATTAGAAGCGGGCAGCAAGCCTGAACTGCTGGCGGTAATTGCGCTGACCGATAACGAAACGCCCATTATTTGCAACGGCTTCAAAGATGCTGAGTACATCGAAATTGCGATGCACGCGTTGCGGCTAGGGCGAAACATCATTCCCGTCGTCGAGAAATACAGCGAACTCGAGCTGATTCTTGAATACTCCGAAAAGATCGGCGTTCGTCCGCAGATCGGCATGCGCGTCAAACTTGCCTCTCGCGGCGCCGGCAAGTGGTCGGCCTCGGGCGGGTATCGCAGCAAGTTCGGCTTGACCGTAACGGAAGTGCTGAAAGGGCTGGAAGAGTTGAAATCGCGCGATATGGCCGATTGCTTCAAGCTGCTGCACTATCATCAAGGGAGCCAGGTCAGCAACATTCGACACGTAAAATCGGCCTTGGTCGAATCGGCTCGGATTTACGTCGATCTGGTTCGTCGCGGCGCGGGGCTTTGCTATCTCGACGTCGGCGGCGGCTTGGGCGTCGACTACGACGGCTCGCAGACCGACTTCGAATCGAGCATGAATTACACGATCGAAGAGTACGCTCGCGACGTCGTCTCGCACGTACAAGGCATTTGCGATGCGGCAGGCGTCGCGCACCCGCATCTTCTGTCGGAGAGCGGTCGGGCGATCGTCGCGTTTCATAGCATGCTGATATTTGAAGTGCTGGGCGTCGCCGAACATAGCGCCGGAGACGAGCTAGAGCCGTTGCCCGAAGACGCGCCCGCCCCGCTCCGCGATTTGTACGAAGCGCACCAAAACGTGTCGCAGCGCACCGTGCTCGAAAGTTTTCATGACGCTCAAATGGCGCTCGACATGTCGCTCAACATGTTTAGCAACGGCAACATGTCGTTGGTGCAGCGCAGTCTGGCCGAAACCGCGTATTGGAGCCTTTGCTCCAAAATTCGTACGTTGACCAAAAGCATGGCTAACATTCCGGAAGAGCTGCAAGGGCTCGACCGCTTGCTTTGCGATACGTACTTCGGCAATTTTTCGTTGTTCCAATCGATGCCCGATAGTTGGGCGATTGGGCAGTTGTTTCCGGTCATGCCGATCCATCGTTTAGACGAAGAGCCGCAACGCAGCGCCGTCATCGGCGATATCACTTGCGATTCCGACGGTAAGATCGACTCGTTTATCGATCTGAGAAACGTCAAACGATCTTTGCCGCTGCACAAGCTGAACGGCGGACAATATGTGTTGGGCGCATTCTTGGTCGGCGCTTATCAAGAAATCTTGGGCGATTTGCACAATCTGTTCGGCGATACGAATACGGTGCATGTCGAGTTAGGCGAAAACGGACACCCCCATTTTTCGCACATTATCAAAGGCGATACCGTGACCGAAGTGTTGCGGTACGTTCAATTCACCGATCGAGAGCTGATCGACAAGATGCAACGGTCGGTCGAACAATTGACCCGTTCAGGCGAACTCGATCATAAAGAAGCCGGCGCCATCATGCAGTATTACGAGCAAGGGCTGCGTGGCTACACCTATCTAGAAAAATCGCCGTAAGCGGTCGAGCGAACCGGAGTGACTAGCGGAGTTTGACCCCTGGGCGGAGGCGGTTTTGTCCACGCATCTCGTTCAAGCAAGCGGCGAATTTCGCCCGATGCTGCGGCTTGCGCTGCCGGTATTGGCCGAGCAATCGCTCGAATTTCTCGTCGGCATGGTCGATACCTATTTGGCCGGCCATGCCTTGCCGGACGAACTGAAAACGCCCGGCTTGGCCGCCGTCGGACTGATGGCCTACGCCTTGTGGATGACCTTCACGATCTTCGCTTCGGTCGGCGTCGGCGCTACGGCGATCGTCGCCCGGCTGATTGGGGCCGGCGAATCGCAACAAGCGGCGCTGGCCGCCAATCAGGCGTTGGTCGCGGGCGCGATCGCTGCGGTCATCGGAACGGCGGCTCTTTATTTTGGCGCCGAATCGTTCGTGGCCGCGATGCAGCTTGAAGCGGCCGCCGCTCAATTGGCGACCCGCTATTTGCAGATCGTCGCGCCGTCGCTCCCTTTTTTGATGATAATCGCCATCGGAACCGCCTGTTTGCATGGGGCAGGCGATACGATCAGCGGTTTCGGGGTGATGACGATCGTCAACGTGGTCAACATGGCGCTTAGCACGATGCTCGCTTTCGGCATGGGACCGGCGCCCCAACTCGGTTGGACCGGCATTGCGATCGGTACCGCGGTCGCCCATACGGTCGGCGGCTGCTTGGTGTTGCTAATAATGCTGTACGGCCGCGCCGGGATGCGGCTTGAATGGCGCGCGTTGCGTCCGCGACGTGCGATGATCGCCCGATTGTTGCGGATCGGCTTGCCAAGCGGCGCCACCGACGCGCTGACGCTCGGCTGTCATCTGTGGTATTTGGGGTTGATAAACAGTCTGGGAACGTTGGCCGCCGCGGCGCATGGGCTCGGCGTGCGGTGCGAAGGCCCCAGTTATCTGGGGGCTGGCGCTTTCGCGGTCGCCGCTTCGACGATGACGGGGCAATTTCTCGGCGCCGGCGATCCAAGACGCGCTCAGCGCGCGACTTGGCTTTCGTTGGCCGCAGGCTCAGCTCTGGTGACGGCGTACGGGTTGTATCTCTACTTCGGCGGCGCTAGTCTAACGTGGCTTTATCTCGGCAAGATCGAACCAGGAAGCGAGAACGCGGCGACGGCCGAGTTGACCGTGCGCCTGCTGAAGGTCGTCGCTTTTTCGACCCCCTTTATGGCGGCGCTGTCGATTTTGAGCGGCGCGCTGCGCGGCGCCGGCGATACCCGTTACCCCTTCGTCATTACGTTGGTCGGCCTGCTGCTGATTCGCATTCCCGGCGTCTATTTGTTTGCGCTAGATCAGATCACGTTGCCCCTGGTCGGAGAGATCCCCGGCTTCGGCTACGGCATCATGGGAGCATGGTGGGTGATGGTCTTCGACATCTTCGTCCGCAGCGCGCTGATCGCCGTTCGATATCTGCAAGGCGGCTGGCGTCACATTCAAGTTTGACCCCAGCGGTTTGACGTCGGCCCAGCGCTGTTAGTGTTGAGTCGGAACCATTCGCAGGTCGTCGGGCGTATCGAACTGCCGGTCTGGTCCGGCGCTGCGTACCGCGTAACGGTCGATCCCGTCCGGTTCGTAACGTAACGATTGTTCCCAGGCGTCCACAATCGGCAGTACCAATTTGTTGCCGTCGACCCCTTCGGGCAATTCGCCTTTCTCGCGTCGTTCGGTTTCGATCACGACGATCGCGTCGTCAAGCTGGGCCAACGTACGCTCGATCTGCGGCATCTCATGCGCGTAGTGATGATACGCGTCGGCCGCCACCGCCGCGACCCCGACGATCGTGCCTATCAGCGCGGTTCCCACCATGCCCAGCAGAACGCCTGCGACGGCAAATCCGCGCCGCGGATGAAACATGCCCAGCAAGCTGATCAACAACCCGATCGGGCTGATCACGCCGAGCGTAAAGATTAACCCAAAAAACGAAACGAGAAATCCGCAGACGCCCAACGAGTTGATGGGCGTCCGTAAAGGTTTTTCAGATTTGAAGTTACGGCAGCACATGAGCGATCCCTCGAGACAAACAATATCTTGTTCCAAGAGGGTGTTCGTCGGCTATTTGAATTTCTTGAACTCTCCGCCCTTATATTTTTGCCAATATTCGCGCAAAGCGCGTTTGACTTTCGGAGCGAGCAACACGACCCCCACAATATTGGGGAAAGCCATTGAGAGAAGCATCATGTCGGAAAAATTGATCACCGAGCCCAGGTTCGCCACGGCGCCGATAAAGACGAAGCCGACGTAGATCACCTTGTAGATAATCGTGCTGTCGGCGCCGAACAGGCGTTCCCAGCAACGTTCGCCGTAGTAGCTCCACGAAATGATGGTCGAGTAGGCGAACAACAAAATTGCGATCGAAAGGACGTACGAGAAGAAACCGACCTCGTTTTCGAACGCCTCCGAGGTTAGCGCGGCGCCTTCAAGTCCTTGATCGACAATCCACTGTTTGTTGTCCCAGGCGTTGGTAATCAAGATCACCAGCGCCGTCATCGAGCAGACGACGATCGTATCGATAAACGGACCTAGCAAAGCGACCAGGCCTTCGCGGACGGGCTGATCGGTTTTGGCGGCGCTATGCGCGATCGCCGCGCTGCCGACGCCCGCCTCGTTGCTGAACGCGGCTCGCTGAATGCCGATAATCGCCACGCCGATAATGCCGCCCAGCGCCGCCTTGGGGGTAAACGCTTCCGTAAAGATGCTGCGGAACAGTTCCGGCACTTCGGTGATGTGGGTCAAGATGATGTAAGCGCACATCAGCACGTACGAGAGACACATCAGCGGCACAATCTTGCTAGAGACCGCCGCAATTCGTTTAATGCCGCCGATAATCACCAGCGCGACCAAAACGGCGAAAACGATGCCGAAGATGATTTTAAATTTCTCGGTGAACTGCTTCACCCCTTCTTGCAAAACGTTCTTTTCGCTTTGCAACTCGGCCAAACGATCCCAATCCTCCGCTTGCTCGGCCGCTTGAATCTGGACGCTAAGATCCGAGATTTTGTCTTGCGTGCCGCTCTGAATCAGTTGCACCGCGGCGTTAGCCGATTGGTTCGACTGAAACATGTTGCCGCCGCCAAAGCTGGCCATGATGCACAGCACCGCAAAGACGACCGAAAACAGAACGCCGACCGGCTTCAACCCGATTTCTTCAAAGCCGCGTTGCAGGTATTGCATCGGCCCGCCCAAAATGGTGCCGTCCGGCTTCACTTCCCGATACATTTGGCCCAGCGTACATTCGCCAAATTTGCTGGCCATGCCTAAAAAGCCGCAGGCCATCATCCAAAAGAAGGCGCCCGGGCCGCCGGTCGTCATCGCAATCGTCACGCCGGCGATGTTGCCCAAGCCGACCGTCGCCGACAAGGCCGAAGCCAACGCCTGAAAGTGCGTCACTTCGCCCGGCTCGTCAGGATCGTCGTACGTGCCGCGCACCACTTCGATCGCATGGCGAAATCCCCAGAAATTGACGAACCCGAAGAAGCAGGTAAAAAACAACGCGCCCCCGGCCAGCCAAACTACCACCAGCGGAGCGGAACCGACTTGTTCGGTTAAGATATAGGGAGGCTCGCCGTTGGGGGCGCCGGCGTCCTCGCGCAACTTTAGCAAGTCGCGATCGGCCATCTCGGTAATCTGCTGCGGCGTTCGCCAGTCGGCTGGGTCATCGCTTAACAAACCGCGAATGTCGCCAGCCAACTTATAAACGACCTGACCGTCCGCTTCCGTTTGTTGGACGTATTTGGTCTTCGTGTCGACCCGGATCGCGACCACCTCGACGCTTTTTTTGCCCAGTTTGCCCGGGCTAAAAGGTTGTTTCGAGTTGCCGGTCAACAGTTTGCCGCGGGCTTGCCAAGTGTCCGCTTCTTTCGGCGTCAGCTTTTCCGGAAAGTTCACCGGCTTTTCGGCCACGTCCGGCCCATAAATCGTAAAGGGCGCGTCGTCGCTTTCGATCGGTCGCGTATACCGCACGACATGATCAAGTTGCACGTAGTTTTGATTCGTCCAATAGACAGGCCGCATCAAGACCTGCTCGGCCAGAACGACCGCCGGGTCAAAGACGGAATTGATCCGAGCGTTGATTTTCTCCGCCGTCGATTGCTCTTCCGGCGCGTCCTCAAACGTTAACGGCGGGGCCGACTCGCCCGACTCAGGGGTAGGAGCATCCGGAGCGTCTTGTGCCTTGCTAGCGAGCGGGCAAGCGAGAAATGCGACGTAAGTCAGGAAGCAGAGAGAA
>JBITAD010000293.1:0-3171 GCA_044439945.1 Blastopirellula sp. JB062 | reverse complement strand
GGCGTATCCATCAAGATCGAGACGAAGAAAACAGGGTCAGATTGATACTGCGGAGGGATTTGCACTTCGATTGTTTTTTGATCAATCGCTTTCGCGATCTGTGCGCTGCTGGAAGCGTTTTGCCCGACTTGCAATAGGTTGCCGACGCTAAAGACGATCTCTTGCGCCATTTGCCAATCTTTGTGCCCGTCGTTCAGAACGAGATAGATTTTGTTGTCGGCGGTAACGAAGGTGTTGCGAATCGATTTTTCGATTCGGCAGCCCGCTTTGATTTGGCCGTTAGTCGGCACCTCTTGATTGAGGATCTGGACGTTTCCGGTCGCCATCGCCCAGACGGTTTTGTCGTGCGGGTTGGGCCCTTGCAACGTGCTAATAGCGAGCGAGCCGCCTGCGAGACTCTTGGCGCCTAGCGAACTGACTTCGCAATCGATCAAGTCGCCCTCTTCCGCTCCTTCGGCCGGCACGCGGGCTCGGACGATTACTAGTGCGGTGTTCGTCACGTTTTTTAACGCTTCGGGCAAATACTCGCCGTCAGGTCCCGAGCCTGAATTGCTGCCCAGGTGTTTCAGCACCAACGACAACGCCTTATGGGTCGGCGTCAAATTCTTATCGCCGGTGCCTCTTAGGCCGACCACCAGGCCGATGCCTTGCAAGTAATTTTCTTCTTGTCCTTTGACGCGTACGAAGGTCGACAGCGGTTGCGTAATTTGAAAACGCTGAGAGACCAACGGTTGCGGCTGCGCTTCGGCCGTCGCATTCCAACCGACGAACAACGCAAACGTAAGGGTTGCGGCAAACGACAGGTTCGCTTTAAAACGTTTCGTCTTCATAAGATTAGAACCACTTCCATTTGTCCCAGATCTTCAGTACCCAGCCGCGACGATACGAATCGCGAATGTGGCCGCTCTCTTTTTTCGTGATGCTGAGATTGGCCAGACGCTCGCTCAATACGACGTTGTTCGGGTCGATATCTTCCACCCGGCATACGCCTCGCAGGTAATAAGTCCATACTTCGTTGTTGACCTGAATCTCTTTCTGCGCCTCTAGCTTCAGCGTGCCGTTGGGCATGATTTCCGAGACGGTCGCCGCAACGCGGAAGCGAACTTCTTCCAGCGTCTCCAACGTACCTTCCGTGCGATACCGACTGGTCAAATTACCGGTAATCGTAGGAGAGCCGTCTTCCTGCTGGTCGGGCACAATCGCCTTCAGGTTTTCTAAGTGAACCCAATTCGCCAGGATCGCATTGAAGTCGGCTTGCTTGCGGCGGTTGATATCGCCTTCGGAAGCCATCTCGGCCGCTTCGTCGACCCGAATATGGATGATGTCTTTTAATTGGATCTTGCGCGGCGGCGGCAGATCGCGGTAATACCAGCTAAGATCGCGATTCGAGCCTTCGACTTGTTCGCCGGGGGCTTGCGGGTTGCCGGGCAAACTTCGTTGTGCCAAGCTGGAAGTCGGGCCTTGAGCGGCGGCCGACGTAAACGTTGACATCGCAAAGACCAGCGTCAGTAGGATCGCAGAGCGTCGTATCATTATCGAACTCCCTGGGGGGCGGCTGCGTTCGAGTTGCGAGTTAATTTTTGCGGGGCGCTATTCAGCGTCATCGCTTGTCCTGGGCCGGTGACCCGAACTTGAAAAAGTTCTCCCCGGTCTTGGCCTCGTCTCGCGTCAGGAGAGATCGCCTGCACGGTCAGCAATTGTCCGACGCTGGCGTCGCCCGTCGCGATCGCATCGCGACGAATGACCAGCCCGCCGATCTGGGCGATGATCGTGACGACGTCATTTTTTTGAACGACGATCGGCTCGCGAACCGAACTGGATTCGACCGGTCGAAGTGCCGGCAGCGATCGAGTCGCCTCTTTGCCGATCAGCGAATCGAGTCGAGTTTCGTAGTCGCCTTCGGTACGCACCGTGTTGATCGGCTGGATCGTAAGGTCCTCGGCCTGAATCACTTCGCCGCGACGAATCGGTCGAACGGTATGCACCGCCAACGTTTCGTCGCTCGCCAAAGGTCCGCCGTTCCAGTCAGACGATTCGTTCTGACGGCTGACCGAGACGAGATCAACGTCGCTTGACGACGATGCGTCGTCAGTCCGGGCGATCCGAGTCCGACTGGCGCCGGTCAGGTACAAGTCGGCGTTGGCGAAACCGCGAGCGTTTAGCTGCGTGCGAATGTCGTTAATCGTGACGTAACGCGAACGATTGAGGCTGGGCGCCGGAAAGAGTTCGAGCTGTTCAAGCTCTTGTACGTAACGTTGCGACGGTCCGCCGATTTCCGCCAAATCGCCCAGGCGAACGATCGTGGCGACCACCACCGCTTCGCGGCGAAGGACGATATCGTAGCCCAACGCGAAGTTCGGCAAGCCGGCGATCGTAAGGATGGTTAACAGACGGAGCATAAGAGCTTTTCTTTGCGTATTTAAAATTGATTAACGACGTAGATTCGAGACCAGTTGCAGGATTTGATCGCCTGCCTGCACGGTCTGCGAATTCAACTCAAAGGAACGTTGCGTCGTGATCAGATCGACGAGTTCTTGCACCGGTTCAACGTTCGACGCTTCGAGAAACCCTTTTTCGATCCCGCCGAAACCGTCGATATTCGGCACGCTAAGGATAGGAGCGCTAGATGCGTTCGTTTCGGCGTAGAGGTTATCGCCAAGCTTTAGCAAGCCTTCGGGATTGATGAAGTTCGCAAGTTGGATCTGGCCCACTTCCTCCAGCGTTTGCAGTCCGGGGCGTTGGACCGAGACGATCCCGTCTGACGAAACTTCGATACCGGTCGTATCTTCCGGAATGACGATAGACGGTTCGAGCGGTCGTCCGATGCCTGCCGAGCCAGTTACGATTTCGCCGTTCGCATTGATTGAGAAATTACCGGCGCGGGTGTAGTAAATTTCACCGGTGGGGTCCAAGACTTGGAAAAAGCCTTGCCCGCGAATCGTCCAATCAAGCGAGCGGTTCGTTTCGCGAAACGCGCCTTGTTCAAAATCGGTTTGCGTGCTCGATACTCGAACGCCCAAGCCGATTTGCGTGCCGGTTGGGGTCGGATTCGAGTTGCCGTCTAATTTGCCGGGCAAAACGCGATTGTCGTAAAAAAGATCCTCGAAGTTCGCGCGATCTTTTTTGAATGCGGTCGTGTTCACGTTCGCCAAATTATTGGAAATCACGTCA
>JBITAD010000292.1:0-3189 GCA_044439945.1 Blastopirellula sp. JB062 | reverse complement strand
ATTATTTGTACGCCTTAGAGCGTTACGAAAGCTTTCGAGAATTTGATCTCGGCAAATCAGAGCCGAATCCCGCATGGTACGACGCCGGGGTCGACCAACTGATCAAGACGCAACGTGATGACGGAAGTTGGAAAGGGGCGAACGAAGATCTCGACGTCGCGACCGCTTTCGCCATCTTGTTTTTAGAGCGTAGCACCTCGAAGTCGATTAAAAAACGATTTCGGATGTTCGACGAAGGCCGTTTGGTCGGCGGTCGCGGTCTTCCTCAGGAAGTGGAAGAAGCGACGGTGAAAAACGGACAAGTGGTGAACAAGTCGGAGTTGCTGGAGTCCGATCGATTTTTGTCGATGATCGAAGCGGACGACGTCGAGCTCGAGCGATTTTTGCAACAAGACGTTTCGTTCGAGCTTAGCGACGAAGAGCGAGGTCGATCAGAGCAGATCGTGCAATTGCGGCGAAAGATTCGCGACGGATCGTTCGGGTCGCGGTTGATGGCGATTCGCGGGATTCGACAAGCGAAAGACTTCGAAAGCGTTCCGGCTTTGATTTATGCGCTGACCGACCCGGACGGTCGGGTGGCGATCGAAGCGCGAGACGCGCTGCGATTTATCACGCGCAAGTTCAACGGCTTCGGGATGCCCCGCGACGCGGACGTCACGCAACGAAGTCTCTATGCGAACCAGTGGAAACAATGGTATCGCTCCGTCCGTCCCGATGCAGAGTTCTTGGACTGAATGGCTGGCTCGTCCGTACCCTCTCCTTCTCCCGTCTCAAGGCCGACTCGTTCGTCGCCGCCGCTTAAAGTATCGTCATACGACCGGGTCGCCAGCATGTTGGTGGCGTTGCTGGTGTTGGTCGGAACGGCGGTCTTGATATTGTTTTTGATCTTTCTAACGACGCGCACCTATCCCACGCAAACGGCGGTGCCGATCGTGTTGGAAGAAATCTCCGGACGCGGCGCGAATGCGGCCGGGGTCGCGCGTGATCTAGAACCGCCAGGATTAGACGAGTTAGACGAAGTGCTAGAGCCGCAGGTCGAGATGTCGCTTGAAGCGGTGACCGACGCGGTTTCGTCGCAGTCGGCGGCGTTAGAAACGTTGGACGGGCAAACGAATCCGAATAGCACAGGCAGCGGTTTAGGAGACAGTCGCCCCGTCGGCCCGCCGGGCGACGGCCAAGACGTTATTCCGCGATTTGAACGGTGGGAGATTCAGTTCGAGTCTTCCGACTTGTTGACCTACGCACGACAGCTCGACTTTTTCAAGATTCAGTTGGGCACGCTCGCCGGCGGCGCCAAAGTTTTGTACGCCTCGTCATTATCGACCGATCCGCAGCGTTCCGAAGGCTCGACCGCCGAAGAGGAACGACTTTATATGACATGGCGCGACGGGTCGTTTCTCGAAGCCGATCGCGAACTGTTGAGCACCGCGGGGATTACTCCGGGACCGGTCGTGATGCAATTTTACGATCCAGAGACCGAAAACTTGCTGGCTTATCTCGAAAAAGAATATGCCAAAGAGCGAACGATCGGAGAGATTCGGCGGACTTATTTCGGCGTACGAAAAAAAGGCGTCGGTTTTGAGTTTTACGTAATTCGTCAGGAATATCGCAGCGTTCGCTAGTGAAGAGCCAGGCGGCGAATTCTCCCTCGTCATTCATCCATGAAAAGGTATTGTCAACTCGATGGATATCAGCGGCCTTACGACCATCTTCGGTTATGTCATTTACGGCGTGCTTGGTTTGATCGCGCTCTGGGGGGCGTTTTGCGTCATCGTGGTCTGGATGCGCGTCGCGGAAAAAAGATTTCGTAATGAAGATGAACAGGACGAATTTTTAGACGCGGTCGAAGAGTCGATTTTGCGCGGCAATTACGCCGCCGCCGAAGAATGGTGCGAAGACGACCCTCGCGCCGTTCCGCAACTTGTGTTGTTGGCGCTGCAAATGCGCGATAACGGATACGCCCAAATTAAGCAGATGATGTTAGATCGCTTTCAGCGCGACGTTCTATCCGATCTCGAGTACCGGCTGAGTTGGGTCTACACCGTCATTAAAGGAGCCCCGATGGTCGGTTTGCTCGGTACGGTGGTCGGCATGATGGGCGCGTTCGGCAAGTTAGCCGCCGGCGAGAGCGGCGGTACCGATATCGCGACGCAAATGGCCGAAGATATCAGTCTCGCCTTGATTACGACGGCAAGCGGACTGGCGATTGCGATTCCGCTCGTTTTTTGCACGGCCAGCATTAACGTCCGAATACGCAAGATGGAAGATTTGGTCGGCGTCGGCGTAACTCGATTTCTAGGCGCCCTGCGCGAACGAATGAATCAGGAAGCGGAAGTATGAGCGACGCACCTCGCAGTCGAACGACAAAAGGCGCGCTGCCGGTCGAGCCGGAAGCGATCACGTTTCGTCGTCCGCAAGCGAAGAAAGACGAAGCCGACCTCGACATCACGCCGATGATCGACATTACGTTCTTGCTGCTGATATTTTTCTTGGTCGCGTCGCGTCTCGATTCCGATTCGGTTCGGAACTTGCCTGACGCTAAGCAAGGGATCAGCGTTTCGGCGACCGAAACCGTCGTGCTGACGATCACGTCCGACGGTACCGCGGCCGACGCCTCGGCCGTCTTTTTGGGCGACGGCCCCGACCAAGATACGCGGGCCCCAGACAACTTCGAGGCGCAAGAAACGGCGATCATGGCCTATGTCGAAAGAGAGATGCAATCACGTTCCGCTCGCGCTGTTTTGGTGAAAGCCGAAAAAGACGTTCGTGCCGGCGAGGTGGTACGCGTCATGCGAGCGGCGGCCAATATCGAAGGCGCCGAAGTATCGAAAGCTTACCTCGGCGTAAAGGATGCGCCATGAGCGAGCGTCTCTTTCGTTTTCGATGCCCGGCATGCGGAGACGTCTTGTCGGCGAACAAAGATATGATCGGGGCCGAGGTCAACTGCGCCAATTGCGCGACTCGCTTAGAAGTTCCGGCGCCAGCCAAGACGCGCTCGACGCCGCAGGAAAACGACTCGCAATCAAGCGATCAACGGCGCCCCCCTCAAGAAGCGATCGCCGACGAAACTCCTGTCCGATTTCGCGATAACCATGCGATTGAAGAAGACGAGTTAGATTTGACTCCGATGGTCGACGTCACGTTTTTGCTGCTGATCTTTTTTATGGTGACCGCTTCGTTCAGCTTGCA